>NZ_JAVJQP010000127.1:0-43401 GCF_040218875.1 Coleofasciculus sp. D1-CHI-01 | reverse complement strand
CGGAAGGGGGATCTGAAGGGGGACTTTGATCTACTGTACTTTATTACAGCGCTTTGCGCTGTAAGGGTTTCGGCAATCCAAAAATGCACGCTTTTCATTACCATTGCTCTTAATACGGTTCTCCAAACAACACTAATGAGCAGGTCAGTTCCTTAATCAATTGTGTGGTAATATCGCTCACTCCTAACCCCGCAATAGTACGGCGACGCAAAGAGCGCAAAATGACCATATCCGCTAACTTAGCTACTTTCAAAATCGCCAGCGCCACATCGTCAGCTTTAATCACTTGTACTTCTGATTTTACCTGCCCTCCCGTGACATTCAGCATACTGATATATTCGTCTTCAATCGCCGCCATGTCAGAAGGTGTCGTTTTAGCCGGACAAACGTGCAGTAATTTCACCTCCCCTTGATGGGTATCAGCCAAGAGTTGAGCCAATCTTACCGTGCGGATTGTCTGTGGCGAAAAGTTTTTCGCGGGTACCAAAATTTTACGCAGGTTGACTGGCTCATCTAAGAGTCGCATTACCGCAACTGGACAGTGAGATGCCCAAAATACCCGGTTAATGATCGTACCAAACAAACGTGCCCGCAATCCGGTATTTTTGCGCCAACTCATGACAATTAAACTGGCATCTTGTTCACGGGCGGTGTGAACAATTCCAGAGGCGATGTCATTCTCAATTCGCAGTACAGGTTTTGCATCAGCTTCAAACTCCGAACTAACCGTTAGCGCTTTGTTTAGGAGTCGCCGACTTTGGCGCAGGTTAACCTGCATCTGGGGTTCGTCCATGTAGGTATGGGCTGGAGAAATGGACAGCGGTATAATTTGACCGGATTGATGACGCGCTAGCAGGGCTGCCATTTCCATTAAATACCCCTTGGTTTGACTTTTGCTAACTGGCACGACTATCCTAAACGGAGCTGGCTCTTGTTCCTCTAACCGTTCAAAGCGATGATTTTCCCACCAAAGTTTGGACTGGCTAATTTTCGGGCTGGCTTTCGGTAAAGGGAGTTTCGGGGCGAATTTTCCGGTTAATAGAGGACCCAAAATAGAGGTGATTAGCATCAAGACAATGACGCTGTTAAAGACGGTGTCTGTGATTAACCCTACCTGCAAACCCACTAACGCGGCGGCTAGTGTGGCGGCGACTTGGGGGATAGACAGAGACCACATCACCATCATCTCGTTAAAACTGTAACGATAGAGGACTTTTGTGATCGCGGCGGCGAGGAATTTGCTTCCCAGCAATCCCACGACAATTGCTAGAGTTAGCCAAAAACTGGTGGTGAGGCTTTCGATAAACACAGGAATGTCGAGAAGTAAGCCCATGTCTACAAAGAAAAAGGGGATAAATAAAACACTACCTACAAACTCCACTTTTTCTTTAACGGGTGAGTTTCCCACCACATCATTAACCGCTAAACCTGCCATAAAGGCACCGACAATCTGATCCACCTGAATAATTTCTGCCCCCACCGAAGCCAGAAACACGGCTAGGAGTACGAACAAAAATTGATTCCCCTCATCATCTCCCGTCCGCCGAAAATGTTCCTTCCCCACCCAGTCAAAGCCAAATAAAACGATGGCGGTGTAAATGGCTAATGCCACCAATTGCTGGAACAAACTATACAGAGAAAACTCTCCCGCGTTAATCGAAACGCAAATGGCTAGGACGAGTAGCGCACTAATATCAGTAAAAATTGTCGCGCCAATGGTAACAATCACGGGTTCTTTCTCAACTAAACCCAACCGCTGGACGATAGGATACCCTAATAGGGTATGGGAGGCAAATAAAGAACCCATCAGCAGGGAGGTATTCCAACCAAAACCAAATAATCGCCCAATCATCATACTGACGATGAGTGGTACGATAAAGGTCATCAATCCAAAGACTAAAGAGCGATGTTTTTTCTTGCGAAACTGCACCAAGTCAATTTCTAGCCCAGCCACAAACATCAGATAAATTTTGCCAATATCGGAGAGCAGCTTCATGGTTTCGCTGTCAGCATCCAATAGCTGCAACCCATTGGAACCCAGGATGACTCCTGCCAACAGCAATCCGACTAACCCAGGCAATCCCAGGCGCTCGAACAACGGCGGAATAGTTAAACTGACTAACAGTAGAATGGTAAACGCAACAATGGGACCTTCGGGTAGCCCTGTTTGTAAAAATGTTATCGATTCATTCATCAGCTTTTGGCTAAAAAATTGCCACTATTTTCTCGATGTCTATTCTTCAATTCCCCGATTTTGCTTAAACCTATTGCTTCGGAATTCCTAGGATCTTGAAGACGGATAGGTAGATTCACTCGCTCAGGAAATTGACTAAATTGTTATTGTCTATAAAGGGTTGATGTTATACAAATATTGTAGCCAAAAGCACAGCATCAGGAAAAATTTACCACAGAATGGACGTGAATACCGCGATCGCACCTGAGTTATTTGCCCTCCCCCAATCCTCCCTCAAGCCCATAGAACCTTGGCATTGGCGCAAGCTTCCTCTGGCTAAGCGTAGTGGTTCGCACGTCTTCGAGGCGCTATTTCTCCATCCCAGAGGAGATTCGACTCTGGGAAACAATTTAGCGGCAAATTATCACATTGCTACTCTCCTCGAAAGCCCTGTGACCCCCTATAATACCCATCTGGCTCGATATTCGATTTGTGCAGGTTCTCCTCGCTTTTTTGAGAATCAACTTCAACTATGGACTCCGCCTGTGGGAGACATTCTACCCTTCCTACGCCGCCTGCTTCAGGTGCAAAAGGCAGAATCGCCTGCACCTGCTGAACTTCCCTTTACAGGGGGGTGGTTAGGATGGCTGGGATATGACTTAGCCTGGGAGATTGAGCAACTCCCCCACCTAAACACCGATCCTCTTCCTTTCCCCATCGCCTACTGGTATGAACCCGAATCCTTTGCAGTGCTGGATCATCACCAGCAAATTCTCTGGTTAGCGACGACGGATGCGGCTCAACTGGACTCCCTGCAACGTCAGCTAGAGGAAGCGGATAGGAAGACAGGAATAAAGACTACACCAGAACCGGACAAAAGTAATCCCATTACTCCTATTTTCCACATCTCCCAGCATGATTATATGGCGGCGGTACAGCAAGCGAAACGATATATTCAAGCTGGCGATATCTTCCAGGCGAATTTGTCATTACGGTTTGAAGCGTATACCGCTTTGGATAGTTGGTCAATTTATCGAGCATTGCAACAGATTAATCCTTCTCCCTTTGCCAGTTATTGGCAAACCCCGTGGGGAGCAATGATTAGCTGTTCGCCAGAACGATTGATTCAGTTGTCTGGCACAAAAGTTGAGACTCGACCGATTGCTGGAACGCGGAAACGTGGCGCTAATTCAACTCAAGATGATCAGTTAGCAAAAGAGTTAATTCTGAATAAGAAGGAAAGAGCCGAACATATCATGTTGGTTGACTTAGAGCGCAATGATATCGGCAAAGTTTGTGAATGGGGAACTGTACAAGTGAATGAACTTCTCACTATTGAACGCTACAGCCACGTTATGCATTTGGTTAGCAATATTATGGGAACACTTAGTTCTAAGTGTGACCCGATAGACTTGATTCGAGGTGTATTTCCTGGGGGAACCATTACAGGTTGTCCGAAAGTTCGCTGCATGGAAATTATTGAAGAACTTGAACCAGTAAAACGCAATTTATTTTATGGTTCTTGCGGTTATTTAGATTGGCGGGGAAATCTCGACTTAAATATTTTGATTCGCACATTGCTGTATCGTAAATCGAGCCATTCTCAAGCTGGGGCAACGGTTTGGGGACAAGTGGGTGCTGGCATCGTGGCTGACAGTGATCCACAAAAGGAATGGTATGAATCTCTACAAAAAGCCCAAGCTCAACTCAATGCGCTGAATCTGCAACTGTAGAGGTGTAGAGGAGATGGGGAAGCTGGGGAAGCTGGGGAAGCTGGGGAAGCTGGGGAAGCAATGTAGAGACGTGCCATGGCACGTCTGGGAGCTGGGGGAGCTAGAGGAGCCAACAAATGACAAATGACAAATGACGAATATTGTCAATCCGCCAAATAGCTGAAAAAAGTTACGAGAAATGGCTGAGGCAGTCACATCCGGATGCCGAAGACAATTATAGATAACTTTCTTAACAAATTGAAAATTAGCATCAGGGTTTTCTTTTTTCAGAGCTATATCACTCCTATAAAGTGTGTCTGCTGTCCCCATCAATTGCTTCCTTACCTACTTAAAAAAATGACAACTGAAGGAAAAGTTTTCGCCATTCTTTTGATGCAATTTAGTCTTCCTCCTGTGCCAGCCATGAAAGCAGTGGACGCTTGGCTGAAACAGCATCCTCAGGAAAATTGGGACACATTGAAAGACTTACTACAACAGAAAAAAATAACCATGGTTAACGGGAAGCTGACCATGATCACTCAACAGAGTGTTACCAATTCCGGTAACGGTGTTGCCCGAAATCAAGGGGGTCAGCTACGACAACCTCAGCCATCATCGGTGAAAACATTTCGATTTCGTGGGGTCACGTATCATAAAGTTGAAATGCCTCCAATTCAGCACTTTACGATGATTGATCCAACCGTTCCACCGGAGGTTTCCCCACCCAACTCTAATGATGATATACCCGCCTGTGATCCTCAAGTCGTGAACTTTCATGAATATGCAGAACGCAAGAAGCGATCGCAGGAAAATCCGGTGACAGAGCGATCGCAAAAACACGGTTGATCTGAGGGAAACCGTTATCCGTTTTCTTTGAGAAACGCTTCCACCTCAGCTAGGGTGGGTTGAGCCGCGATCGCACCCGGTTTGAGTGTCGTTAATCCACCCACAGCACTGGCGTATTTGACCACATCTCGTGCTGACTCTGGCGTCGCTAGACATTTAAGCCCATTCTGACAAAGTTGGTGAATAAAGCCCGCGACAAAACCATCACCCGCCCCTGTGGTATCTTGCACATTCATAGTAAAGGGTGAGAAGGTGTCCTCCTGTTCACCGAGACAGTAGGTTATATCTTGATCTCCATTCGTCACCAAAACTCCTTCAACTGAATCTAGACGATGGGTAATCGCCCCTGCATCCGAGGTATCAAAGAATAACTCCCCTTCTTCTTTGGCTATTTTGAGAAAATCGATTTGCTTGACAAATTCTTTAATCAGTGGTTTAGCTTCACTGGGATCTGACCAAAACATCGGACGCCAGTTAATATCCACTAAAACTTTGACATCGTAGCGATTGGCAAGATTCAAGGCTTTGTAAATCGCTTGTCGGGTTTGGGGATAGGCTAACTCCAGGGTACCCAAAACTAAATAATCAGCTCCCTCAAATAAGGATTCGGGTAACTTAGACGCATCAAGGAAAGCGTCAGCAAATTGGGAGGTGTCAAAATCACCAAATCCAGCAAATTCGCGATCGCCCTTTTCTGAGCGCAGGACGTAAACCTGTCGGGTTGGTGCGGTAGGATGGCGTTGGACACCACTATGATCCACACCCACATCCTTTAACAATTGCACAAGTTGGTTTCCTGGTTCATCGACTCCCACCGATCCGATAAACCCCGCCGGAGTTCCCAACTTAACCAATGCACAAGCCACATTCGCTGGCGCTCCCCCAGGATAAGCTGTCCAGGATTCAACTTGTTCCAGGGATCGCCCCACCTGATTAGCTAGGCGATCGAATAAAACTTCACCGAGGCAGAGAACACGAGGATTAGTCACGGCAATATACACCTCAACTTTTCCCTCAGACTACCAGAGCGTTAACCTTTGGTTAAAAATAATCTCTCAAACCAGGATGAGTTATGGCGTGTAGGTATCCCATAGTTCGTTAGAATTAAAAAGGCATAAGTAGATTTACCAAGGGCAAAATACCTATGGCTGGTGGCAAGTCAGATAAGTCGGTTTCTCTCTCAGACCGAGAATTACAAATTGTAGACCTGGTCGCCACTGGTTTAACCAATCAGGAGATTGCCCAGGACTTGGAAATCAGTAAGCGCACTGTCGATAACCATATTAGTAATATTTTGCAGAAAACCCATACCGATAATCGAGTCGCACTGGTGCGTTGGGCGTTGCAGTGGGGTAAAGTTTGTTTGAATGATATTAACTGTTGTACCTTACCTCCCAAGCCCAATACCAATAACGATGAGGTGGTTTCATAGAACAGAGAGCCGGGGGAGCCATCACGAGACGCGCCATGACCCATTGTGTAGGGGCGGGTTTCACCATTAACGGGAAGGTTTTCACCCAGATGTCACTAAACCCGCCCTGTCTAAATTATGTTGTATTCCCTGTTCCCTGTTCCCTGTTCCCTGTTTCCTGTGACACACCGAGCGAAGTCGAGGTGTTCCCTGTTCCCTGACAAATGACAAATGACAAATGACAAATGCTATTGAGCAAACCCTGGTGGAAAATTCCCCTCCTGAATCGCTCCGGAGCCATCCGACTCGCTATACTGAGTCTAATCCTAGTAATCGTCCTACTTGGCGCATGGTTCCTCATGATCCGAATGCCTGGAGAAAGTTATAACGGTGAACTCCCACCGCTAACTCAAAACGAAATTGTCTTGCAAACTGCGCTTCAGCAAGATGTGGAAAAATTGGCGGGTGAAATTGGACGACGCAACTATTTGTATTATGACGGTTTAATTGCGGCGACTGATTTTTTGGAACGAGAATTATCACAAGCCGGGTATAAAGTCAAGCGACAGGGATACGAGATTGATAATCAAACGTATTACAATCTTGAAGTCGAAATTCTTGGTACTGAAAAACCCCAGGAAATTGTTGTCATTGGCGGTCACTACGATTCAGTCTATACCAGTCCAGCGGCGAATGATAACGGTACGGGCGCAGCCGCAACCTTAGAATTAGCGCGTTTATTTGCCGGAAAAAAGCCGGCTAGAACGCTGCGGTTTGTGGAGTTTGTGAATGAGGAACCGCCATTTTTCCAGACAGATGATATGGGGAGTCTAGTTTATGCTAAACAATGCCGCGATCGCAATGAGAATATTGTGGCGATGCTGAGTTTAGAAACCATGGGTTATTATTCCGATAAAATTGGTTCTCAGCAATATCCATTTCCCTTAGACCGAATTTATCCCTTACAAGGAAATTTTATTGGGTTTATTGGTAATTTAGGGTCAAGAAAGCTCGTTAATAACGTCGTTGAATTCTTCCGCCGCCATGCAAAATTTCCCTCTGAAGGTGCGACATTACCTAATCTAATTCCCGGTGTGGGTTGGTCAGATCAATGGGCATTTTGGCAGCAGGGTTATCCCGGTGTAATGGTTACGGATACAGCCCCCTTTCGCTATCCCTACTATCATACTGACGAAGATACACCTGATAAAGTAGACTATGAACGATTAGCGCGAGTTGTTGCTGGGTTGGAGCAAGTTATTGCTGAGTTAGCAGGAAATAAAGTTAGATAACAAAATTCAAGGGTTATAGCAGATAAACTCAGGAAGACGGTTCTGAATCGCATTCCATTCTCTGGCTAGATTCGTTTCCCCCGGACGAATTTTGCGTTCCTTGAGTTCAGGATGACGGGCATAGAAAACGGCATCAGCAACTTCATTCGGATCATAATTAACCACATCATATCCATCCGACTCAGGCGGTTGTTCACAGTCTCGTGGCGTCCACCTAATTTTATCCGCGATCGCACGACGAATCGCTACCCATTCCTGTTGTAATTGAGTTTGGGAAGGTTGAATTTTCTCACCTTGCATTTGAGGGTAAAGGCGATAGAAGAAAAAATCTGTCCAAGCGTTAACGGCGGAGGAAGGTGCTTCGGCTAAGAGTCTTCTGCATTCATAAAGAATTTGTTGAAAATCAATATTCGATTGAATGTTTTCTAAAGGTATTTTTTTGTAGTTGTTTAGATTGATGTTTTCGTTCTCATCAAATTCCCATGATTCACGGACAGAGTTAACAATTGGTTTGGCTGACGCAGCATCAGTGACGAAGTTGCCATTTGCTGTGCCTCGCCAACAATAACTCAATGCAGTTCTATACTTATAGGCATAACCAACGACTAGGTTGCCTCTTTTTTCCAAAATCAGATAATTTTGGTCATCGGAAATGTTTCGGAAAAAATGAAAGCCGCTTGGTAATGCGTCAAGATTAACGCCTCCTCCTGATTGAGCCAACAGATCGCCTCCAGATTGAGCCACCCCAGGTTGAGGCTGGAAACCTTGGCTACTCGATTTGGCGGGCGCGATCGCAGTCGTTAGACTCAGGACAACAATAGAAAGTTGGGTGATTGTGTGGGTGTTCATGTCTTAGCAACCCCCATTACTGGACAAGAATTTCACTTCTACCTTATATTCTACTAGGCTTTTTCTCAAGTTTAAGCTAAGTTGGCTACGTTACTTGGGTTTTCCGCTTAAGTTGACACGGGCGCACGGGGCTTGCGCCCCTACAATTCTAATCAACTAAATAAGGTGTGCCACACCACTATATTTAATAATTCCTGATTAACAATTCATTAATCTGCCCTCGCCTAGTTGCTTTACTATTAATAGTGCGTTGTGCCTTTACTCGTTTTATCTGATACTCTGCATAAGCAACGTCAAAAAAATCATCCTCTAAGTCTTCATTTTTGGGGTCAGAGTTACTCAAAAGTAACTTGGCTCCTTTCTGATCAAGCACTCGAAAAAAATCTCGTAATCTTAATTGTGACGAATCATCGAAAATTTCTTGAGAATAGGACGTAAAATTAGCGGTTTTGCTTAGAGGTCTATAGGGAGGATCGAAATAAACTAGAGAGCGATTATTAACAAAAACTTCAAACTCGGTAAAATCTCCATAATGAATCTGAGTATTTTGCAGAATTTGAGCCACTGCTCTCAGGTTATCTGCCCGACAAATTTTTGGCTTTTTATATTGTCTTATATACCAGGATAAGTTCACGATTAATATCACAAATAAAAAACTCTTCGATTTTGCCCAACTGAGCAATATACAGAAATACAGAACCACCACCGACAAAAGGTTCAATATATCGATTAATTTTTCCTTGCTCTAATTCCTCAGGCAAGCTTTTATCAATTTCCTTAATCAGTTGGCTTTTTCCACCCGCCCATTTTAGAAATGGTCTGACTTGCATGATATTTGGCATTAACTATAGAGATAATCTATAAATGATGGCTAATAGGGGAATCTGTCTCATTGTATACCAACAGCGGGTTTTGTTGACATCTAAATCAATGTTCTTTTCTCGAAAAGCCTAAACTAGGGAATACCTACAACTTTCCGCAGCTATTTACTTCTGGCATAGTGGAGAGTGTAGCTGTGGGGGATTGCGCGGTAAGAATTATCGTTCCATCGGGCATTTTTACCCATCCTTGTGCCTCGATAATTGGCTTGGGTTGAACAGGAGTTGATGTCACAGGTTCTGGTTTGGGTTGAACATCAGTCTCACCATCCAACGTTACCCAATTACTAACCATTACATCATCACTGAGGAAATCTAACGGACTGGCTGGGATACCGCCGCGACCTGTTATCGTGAAGCTACTGGCTAATGCTGCACCTCCAGCATGACAGGAACGGTCAATTAGTTTCTCTGCATCCACTAACCCAGTGGGTAATTGAATTAAGCCTTGATTGGGGTCAATTGGGTTCAATAATTCCAGGTTATAGTCACCATCAATACCGAATTGGGAACTGGCAGTAATATCACTCAAGGATGTCATATTCTCCCGAAATTCTAACCCAAAGATACGCTGAGTGGTGATATCAATTCTCCCGCCTCGTCCCTCAAACGCATTCGCGGTAATATCACTATTTTCCGTAGGAATACCTGTGACGAAACCCGCATCAATGGTAATATTTCCGCCATCGCCACCCGCGCCAGCTTGTCCGGCGGTGGTGGAAATCGTACTATTACGGCGTAGGAGTAATAAGTTATCAACTTGTAGGCGAATATTACCCCCATCTCCGGATTCACTTTGGGTAATCAGTTCTCCTTGCTGGTTGAGTTGAATCGAATTGGCTTCAATTTCAATATCCCCAGCTTTCCCGCTTCCTTGGCGACTGCTGGCTGTGATTTGAGCGCGATCGCTTACAATAAGTTGTCGCGTTTGTATACTTAAATTACCTGCATCTTGCTCTCCACTGGTTTCACTGGTGATTTTACTTGTTAATTGGGGGTTATCAATCGCCGTTCCTCTCACTTCTACTGTTTCATAGGCATTAATATCCAAAAGTCCCCCTTGACCTTCACCAGTGGTTCGCACCGATACTTCTGCACCATCGCGAACAATTAACTTACCTGTATCAATGGTTATTGTCCCTGCGGTTCCCGTTCCTCGGGTTTCCGTACTAATCTGACTGGGTAAAATTTCTGTAAATTTAGTGCCAGGAATAGTACCAATCACCTCCACAGATTCAGAGGCATTAATGTCCAAGATTCCCCCTTGACCTTCTCCCAAGGTTGAAGCTAAGATTTTTCCCCCATCTCGGACAATTAATCGACCTGTATTAATTCGAGTTTGTCCAGCTATTCCCGTTCCCGCACTAAACGTCCCTAACCAACTGTACTGTATGCCATCCAGAGTAGTTCCAGCAGGGATAGAACCACTAACTTCCACTGAATCGGAAGCATTAACATCCAAGATTCCTCCTTGACCTTCTCCAACCGTAGATGCATCGACTCGTCCCCCATCTCGGATCATTAATTGGTCAGTATTAATGGTTAAATTGCCTGCCTCGCCAGCACCTAATGTAGTAGTAATTATCTGACTGGGATTGAAAAAATAAACCGTTTCACCATCAACTTTTTCAGATTTAAGGATTGCGCCACTGACTTCCACAGACTCAGCCGCATTTATCGTTAAATCTCCTGCAGGTTGGTCGCCAAAAATTTCTGCCTGAATTAAAGAACCATTACGAACAATCAGCCTATTCGTTTCAACCCAAATATTACCGGATTTTCCAGTGTCACTATTATCTATGGCTAGTCCGCTACTTGTCGATAAACTACTCCCATTATCGAGAATGACAGAATCGGTCGTTTTTACGGTGATATTGCCGCTATCTCTCCCTTGTAAAATCGGAGACCCACTATCTATTATATTGAAAGAGATAGTATTAAAACTAGAGTCGTTTTCTAATGAAAGGGATTGGGCTGTAATAGTAATATTTCCCCCATCACCCTGAACCAAAGGACCCGTGTTAATACTACTGTTTTCTAAGAAATTTACTTGACCCTCAGCTTTGACAATAACGTCACCGCCATTTCCCAGCCGTGTGGCTGTCAAAATATCACTTTCTCTAGAAAAGCTAACATTGCCATCTGCTTGCACGATCACAGTACCACCATTTCCTACACCCTCAGCCTCGGCAAAGATACCACTACTGGTAAAGATATCACTATTATCGGAAAAGCTGATCGTTTCACTGGCTTGCACCGTAACATTACCGCCATTGCCAATACCATTAGCATTTGCCAAGATATCACTATTGTCTGCAAAACGGATAGTCTTGGCACTGATAACAATATTTCCGGCATCTCCCGTAGATGCATGATCAGTCGTAGCATTAATCTCAGTATCAGTAATTTGAACCAATTCATTGGCACTAATCCTGACATCACCCGCGTCTCCCAACCCTAAACTTAGTGAACCAATCACGACACCTGATGAAGCAGTAAATGCATCACTTTTGATGAAAACGTCGCCGGAATTTCCAGAAGCATTAGTCCGGGTTACAGCGAGAACAAATGCTCCAGAGGTAGCAGAAAAGGAGTTTGTGTTAATCTCAATATTCCCTCCCTGTCCTGAACTCTCTTCAAAAACTGAATTGCTAACACCACTCCCTGAGCCATTTAAATCCACACTTGCGTTAGCATTAATAATAATATTTCCAGCATTGTCCTTGCCTGATGTACCTGCGACTAACTGCCCGCCATTCGTGACTTTAAAGGTATTAGCATTAACAATAATATTGCCGCCCCCAGTTCCCTGGACAATTACAAGGGCATTATCAGCTAAACTGACATCAGATAATAAACTATCCGGTGCAAAATTCAGGCTCAACGTATCATGATCAACCTGTAATCTTACTTCTCCTGATTCAGCTAAACCTCCTAACTCAATCCGACCCCCAAAAACATCTAAGCGACCCCCCGCTTCTATCCTGACATCACCACCAATCAGCAATAAACTCTTGCCATCTAACACCTGAAGTCCCGGTTCCAATAATTCTCCATTGATAAATCCCCCTAAAACGGGAATTGTAGAAGTGGAACGGTTAACAATTTCGGCTGAGTTCGAGAGTTTGTTAAAAAAGAGAACATTCGGATTGATAGTGAGTAACTGACTTGTTTCCGGTTGTGAGGCGCTAAATTGTCCCTGATTATTCCAGCCAATCCCATTCGCTGTAGTAGCGACAAATGAACCCCCCACATCTAGCTTGGCATTAGATCCAAAGATAATGCCGTTGGGGTTGATTAAAAATAAATTAGGAGTAGAGTCACCAAAGGTTCCCAGCGTACCGAGAATATAAGACGGATTTTTGTCAGTGACTCGTGTTAAGATATTCTGGATATTAGCGGGACTAAAAAAATAGGCTCCTCGGTCAACATCAATATTAAATTCCCCAAAACTGTGAAAGAGATTAATTCCTCGAATAGCACCGCCTTGAATGATATCAATCTGTCCAAAGGGAGTAACAATGGAACCTTCTACCCCCAATGTGTCATCTGGTGTAATCTGAGCAAGGGTGGGATCAGGGAAAGAGGCGATCGCACTCAACATCCCGAAACCCCCAATTAACCACCAGCACCAGGATTGGCGGATTATAGCTGCTGCACTTTTGCTAGTCATGTCTCGGCTTTTTCACTCTCGGTAAAAATCTGTGTTTGCGATCGCCCATTGCGATACTCTGCGATACTCTATTATTTGGCGGTGATCAAAATAATGAAGTATACTTATTCTTTTTGTTCCCCATTCCCTATTCCCGAACAGTCGTTATCCCTTATATGTTCGCATTTTTATCTATTTTACCCCTCGCCCAAGTTACACCTACACCCCCACCCCAAGTGGAAATTATCCAACCGCAAGATGTGCGTCCGTTACCGGGACAATTGGATCAGGTTCCTGTTTTCAATAGCAATAGTCCGGAACTGGTGCAAACCGAGGGAATTTTACTCTCGACGTTTCCTGGACACAACAAAGCCACTCCTAGCGCCCACTTAAACTTTCCCTTTCAGGGGCGTTTTGATATCTTTGCCCATCATGTGGCTAAAGCGCCAACACCGGATGATTTACGGACGCTATATTTGGGACTACTTGTCCATAATCCGAGTACAGAATCGGTTACGGTTGATATTTTGCAAGCGGCTAGTTATTTAAGTCAACCCGATGCACCGTTTATCCAGTTACCCTCTCAAGTTGAGAATCCCCAAGGTACAGTATATGCGGGTCCCGGTAGTCGAGTGATGAGTGATATATTGAGAGGATATCGCCAAGCCGAGTTTCCGCCGCAAGTGGTGATTCCGCCGCAACAAAGCCGCCTGTTACTCAATTTACCGATTCCGGTTAAATCATTGGAACCGCCGATTAATGGGCGTTCTACGTTAATGCGGTTACGCAGTGATGGACAAGTTTATCTAGCTAGTCTCGCCCGTTATGCACCCACCGATGAGGCGGGAAATGAACGCGCCCCCACCCTGGTAGAATGGCAACAGCTATTGGATACAGGGGAATTAGCTGGACCACGCGATCGCGCCCCTACTCCACCAGACTCAACTACGGGTAAAATCATCTATGGGCGGGTTGCAGGTGTGGCTCAAGGATCACAGTGGCAAACTCAGTTAACTGATAGTCCGAGTTCCCAGGTTTTGACGATTCCTGAACCAGGAGACGCCTTTTCTTATGGATTGAGTACCTTAGCAGGTGGACGCTTAGGTACTGATCAAAGTCAGAGTGCGCGGATGCTGGTACGTTATCACGATACGGCTTATTTTGCCCATGGAAACTATGGCGTGCAATATAGTTTAACTTTACCCTTAGTCAATCCAACTCAGGAGACGAAAACAGTTACCGTATCCTTACAAACGCCTCTAAAACAAGAGCAAATTCAGCAGGGATTACGCTTTCTGGAACCTCCAGCAAACCAAGTCTTTTTCCGAGGAACGGTGCGATTACGCTATAACGATGATGCCAGATTACCTCGAACCGGGTATTGGCATTTAGTCCAACGGCGGGGACAAGAAGGGGAACCTTTAGTGACGCTGAACATGCCACCATCAAGTCAAAGATTAGTGCAATTCGATTTTTTGTATCCACCAGATGCAACGCCACCGCAAGTTTTGACAGTAGAAACGTTGCGTGATTCAGTAAGTGGGGACAATTAAAGTTGTTATTTGTCTTGTGTCTTATGCTCCCGATTTTGAGAGTTGGACAACCACCACTCGATTTGCCATACCAACAGATGAGTTAATTGAGGTTCTTCAGGTAGAATTGTTAATTCATGCAAGCGGGTCGCCCCGACAAGGAATTTAACGATAAATTGCCTGATCAATAGTTGCTCTAAAAAATGCCCATTCTGACTCAAAATGCTCACTACCAAAGCGCCATCCAACTAACAAGCGAGTGGGGATAGTATAGCCGCCAAAGGTTCCTTCTTCTTCCACCAAGCCGCCGAAGTTTGCATAATGAAACTCACCACCTTCAGGATTACCCCAACGCTTCAGCTTGACACTCTCCAACCGCCCCTGATTATCAACCGTGAGGATCAGGTTGCTACTCTCGCCAAACCGGGTTAAACTAGCATGGGCATGAACTGCATCCGGTGTCGTCCACGATACATCACGTTGGCACAGAACAGACGGTAACCAGACAAGTTCTGCCAGCATTCGACCCACAGTTGATCGCGTAATATCGGTTCCCGTTGCTGTCATCACTGGAAACAGCCCAAACAACTTCCACCGCATCCCGCCAACACCATCCACAAGCCGATCTGAACCCCAAATCGGTAAGCCATTCATCCGTACCGCCGCCCGCCAAATAAAACCCCGACGCCAAGAGATGACTTGTTCTGCGGTGAAAGGAAGCCAACCCCGTAGTTTAATTTCGCCATGCATCCGCAGTCGCACCCCAGAGGCTAACTTTGTTCCTGGCGCGATCGCATGGTTCAGATAGCGTTGTACCGTATCAGGATACCCTACCAACTGATCCGGTTGAAATATCTGTTCGCTGGGTGGCGTTGACTCCCACAACTCGTTTAGGCAAACCGCTTGACTCATCACTACCTCCAACCCTGATTCTTAAAAACAATTGTCCGGATTAAATCGTTATAATCCAGTATTTATTATTAGTGAAGCTAACCCATTCATCAGGTTGCTATAGGAAGATACAAATCTGTTCTCAGACTACACAAACCTTCCCTCTTTCGTAATCAGCATTCTCCAATCACGAATCATCAATTACCAGGTTGCAATTCACCTAGTCATAAACCTAGCCAATCCATTTGGCGTTTATAACTGCTAGTCCTATTCAAATTGTACCGATGTCACGTCAACATTTATCCAGTCCTCAGCGAAAATTCACTCGACGTTCATTTCTAGTCCTAGGTGGTGCGGCTTTAGCCCAAGGGTTGGGACTTGTTTCCCCAGTCGCCGCCGAGTCTGTCAGTCTTCGCCGTAGTACGATTCTCGGTGTTCCTCTCTATCAAACCCATATTGATTTGACGAACCCCGATACGTTTATCGCCATTGGTTTAGCTAATAATTCCACGTTGGGAAATCATCAAGGGACAATTGGTGAAGAATCCTTTAATCGTATGGTTCGCCGCTATCATGCGGCTGTCGTGGCGAGTGGCACATTTTTTAGTAGCAAAGATCCAAAACGGCTGATGGGAAATATGGTCTCCGCTGGAAGCTTTCTCAAATACAGTCCCTGGGAAAATTATGGGACGACGCTGGGATTACGGGTCGGAAACCAACCGGAATTAGTGACAGCGCGAGTGGATGGAAAACCAGACTGGGAGGAACATTGGTTTTCGATTACTGGGGGTCCCAGATTGCTGAGGAACGGGAAAGTTTGGTTAGCGCCGCGCAGTGAAGGATTTACTGATCCGCGTGTTATGGGTGTGGCACATCGCTGTGCGATCGGGTTTCCCGCTAGTGGGAAAAAATTGGTCTTAGTCACGTTTCTAGAACCGTTACCTCTATGGCGAGAAGCGAAGGTAATGCGGGCAATTGGGTGTAGTGAGGCGATGAATTTAGATGGTGGAAGATCTAGCGCATTATACCACAGAGGGAGGATTTTTGTAAATCCCAAACGGACGCTGACGAACGCAATTGTTGTGTATGACTCTCATCATCCAGCACCGAAATTCTTACGTGAAACTTGGCAGAAGTTTCAACAAGGAGAACGACCTGTTGTGCCGCAGTTATTCAGAGTTTGAATGATTTATTATATCATTTTAAAAAGAGCGATCGCCTGTTCAGATCCCTGTAGGGGCGACCCGCTTGCATAAATTAACACCACCAGTCCATTTAATTTGATCGGGTCGCCCTCTCCTCCAACCTTTGGGTTAAAACGTGTTTATGTGAGAATGTTTGCCAATAACTATTTGAAAGACCAGGGATTTTTACTTATGTTAATGCCATTTGGTTCTGATTTCTCAAAACTAAATGGCATCTATAAAATTAATTTAGATTAGATAGTATAATGGCAACTGTCAATGGTAGAAAATTAATATGAAACGAATCCTAGCAATAGTTCTTTTGAGTGCAGCCGTTGTTAGCGTTAATGACCAACCGCATCTCCCGCTGAAAATCCTCCCGGTTCAAGCGCAAACGACAAACGGGGTTACTTACACAGAACCAAATTTGTTCTCTGTGCAATATCCCGGAAACTGGCTGGTTCAAAAAAATGTTAGTAAAGGGCGACCCGATTCAATTGAGTGGATACAGTTGTTGATTTGTGCAGGCGGGTCGCCCCTACATGAGAATTAAAGGTAAGATATTTCTATTTTTGACTGTTACGAATACATGAATACATGAATACATGAATGCATGAAGACATGATTTCAAAACCGTTCCCCTACGCCAAAATGCACCTGAGAATCTCCCTGATCATTTAAGCCAAAATCAACCTGTACTGGACCAAAGGGCGATCGCACTCTCACCCCAACCCCATAACCCAATCCACTCCCTGGCTTATCTCGCACCTCTCCCGGTTCCCCAGTAACCGTATCCCCTGAACCTAAATCTGTGGCATAATCAGCAAATATCCGACCCCCTAACCAAGTAAACACTGGAAACCGATATTCCGCCGTGGCTTGCAGGTAAGACCGACCTGCACCCACCTCCCCACTCTGATAGCCGCGCACGGAACTCCCCCCGCCGAGGCTAAAGGCTTCATAAGCAGGTAAATCGCCAATCACGGTTCCCCCCTGAAGATTAAACACCAAGGTTTGATCGCCAGAGGTGAACCCAAATAACTCCATCGGCACATACTGGGTATAACTTCCATTCACCCGGTTAAAAATAATATCGGCTTCACCCACAGGAACCGACTGATCCATCCCGACTCTGACATTAGATCCTTGGCTGGGATAATCGGTATCATCGCGATTATCTTGCACCGCTGATAGATTCACCGTCAATAAATCATCTTGACCGCGATCGCTTAAACTCAACGGATTGCCAAATTCATCCACTGGTTGCACCTGATCGGTAAACGCCTGATCCCGAATCGACACCCGCTGATAAGATACTCCTACTCCAGCCTGCCAATTCCCTCCCAGAGGACGAAACACTTCCCCGCTTCCCCCCAAACGATGCACCCAGGGCGTTTCCCCATTCGGCAAATCCACCTCGCGATCGCCGCCAATAAACACCTCCGAGGGAGAACGCTGATTAAACACTGCCAAACTGTACCCTGTCCGCAACGGATCACCCGCAATCCACGGATCAGTAAAACTCACCTCAAATCCTAGGGTATCTTCGCCCCCTTCCAGTTCTAGCGCCAAGTTCTGATTATTCCCGCCCAGATTCTCCTCCTCTAACCGCAACACCCCATAAATCCCTTTTGCCCGACTTGAACTGGGAAAAGCCGTGACATTAAAGGATGAATCCTCTACCACATTCACAATCATGACAATTTGATTGGGTTGATTGGTCTGTTGGAGACTGAGGGTAGCATCCTCGACACTATCTAACTCCGTTACTCGTTCTAACCCCTGCTGGGCGACATCCGGGCGATACACGTCTCCGGGTTGCAGGTCAAATTCTCGCGTAATGATATAAGGACGAGTGTTTCCGGGAGTGGGTTGACCGTCTTGATCAACAAAGCGAACTTGGATATCCGCGATCGCAATAGATCTCCTGGAAGGAATAGGATTACGCCTTGGTGATTGAGGACGTTGAGGCACATCGGGGAGAGTCGTCTGCTTTTGGAAGGGTTGCGATCGCCTCTGGCGGTACGTGGGGTTTAATCCCGCTTCGATGGGCATCCCCTGATTATCCACAAACGGACTATACTCAACTGGCGAAACTGCATCTATTTCCTGTCCCCGAATCGATGCAGCCGCCAATAATTCTGCACCTACCCCAGCCAATACTAGGGGAAGAATAAACCACTTGCGCCACCGTCGGTAGAATCCCATCAGCCACCTTACCCGCTACGTGCCAGTTTCGCTTTTACAACCGATGTTATCAGTATATTTCCCATCGGGGAAGGTAGAGATATTCCGGCGGAATATCTCTACAATAATATTACGCTTTGTTGAAATTCCTAGAAATTCCCAAAACCCGGACAAAGCACATTCAAAAGTTCAGGCGGAATCTCCTCATAATGTTCCAGCACAAAGTCCACAACAGCGAGATGGCGCAAATCTCTAGGTTGAGGACGGCGGTAATTGCCACCTCTTCTAAACCAACTATCAACAGTAGACATGGAACGGGAACAGATAAAAGCCATCGTTTCATGATTCACCAGCCATTTCGCATAAAACTGTTGCGGCGTCATTCCCAGTTGACAGTAGCCGTAGAGGTCAATTAAAGCCTGTTCGCGTTCAGTAATAGGACGGGGTTTCATCGGCTTTCCTCCCAAGGTTCCAGGTCATCTTCCCAAGCCGTATCAGCCACCGTCCACCGGGAACTGGGGGAACATTTGTCCAGCCAAATCAGATAACACCATGTCCAACCACAGTGATGAGACGCAAAGCCGTAGAATCTGCCGATCGCAGTTCCCCAGTCTGGAGATGTTGGCGGATTGGGGAGTTTCGGGTTGAGGCTGTCTGCGCGATCGCGAATCCATTGCAGCTTATCCCCATAGAGGAATCTCGGCGGCTTGACGTGAGGGAAACTGGTGGGGAGTTCAACGGCTGAGAATCGCTTGTGACTAAAGCTGATGGGCAAGTCGCAGCCGCCATAACCCATAGTTTTAAGGTAGCCGGATACAATTTTGCCATTAAGAGTCGCGGTTAACTCTCGGATCAGGATCGCAGCGAGGCTTTCCAGTTCCGATTGGCTTACATTCATCCCGACTGCATCAAACTCAGTGTTACAGAGGGTTTGCAGGCGAGAGAGGAGAGAGGCGATCGCAAAATCATCCAAGGCTTGCTGATAACCCCTCTGGTTGGTGGATGGGCGAATTAAGTCGCGATCGCACGTACTTTTTGAGAAATTTGGCATAGGATTGAAATTGCTCCTATTGATGGGAGTCAATGCCAGACCCGGTGCCGTCCAAAGCTGTGGGGCTGGCATTGTTTTTATTTAAATACGTATATTCTAAGCTCTTTTCAATCAATATACCAGTTAATACGTATAAACAAACATAAAACAAATACCCCGCAACCGAAAAAGTCCAGATGTTAGCATGACGTGCAGAATATGCGCGTGAACTAACAGTAGATATGCCCAAGGGAAAAAAACGAATGCGGGGGGAACCTGTTGATCAGGATGAACTCAAGCAAAGACTCAATCTAACGGTTACACCGACGGGGGCGCGTGGACTGGAAGAAATCGCGCAGGAATTGGGGCTAAAATCAAAAAGTGAGTTAGTGGAGCAGATTGGGCGTAGACGGCTAATCGTTTCTCCAAATCCAGTAGTTGAGAAGGATACAGAGGATTAACCGATTTTTTGTTGTTAGTTCTGGGCAAGAATAACGATTTTTGTAGAAGCAAAGCCTTCTTGCCTTAAACTGAGGATGAAGCGTAGATTCTGGCATGGCTGGCTCAGTGGGACTTGAATACGTAGTCGATACAGCGCGTCGAGTGTGGAACATGGAACCCCACTACAACGTGCGTATTCCGCCAGCGTCACAAGCATACAAACCTGTGGCGATTGACGCTTTATGGACAGATTATGGACTCCGCCCTAGTGCGACGAATCTGGCATTTATGGTTCAAATTGTTCCACAGCAAAGTATGGAACAGTGGCGGCGATGGCTGCGTGATTTGCCCCTCCGTGCAGGGTTACTTGTTTCGGATGAGAAGTATCTGCTTCAGTATTACGAGCCATCCGGTAAGTTAGAAGAACGGGAAATAGAACCAGAATCTCTTGCTGTAGAGCTTACTGCACCCCGAAGTCGCCTGTTTACACCAAAAGCGTTGACAGAGTTTCGTACTGGTCAGCTTTCCTTAGCTGATTTAGAAGAAGCGATTTCTGAGCGTAGCTTTTCCTTTATACTTAGACAACGAGAAGCGCTTGATCAAGCCTTTCAACAGGCAATTCAGGGAATAATTGAAGAGATTGGTCTTCCCACTCAGCGAAAACAGTCACAAAGCCATCGATCCTCTCGTACCAAGATAGCCGGTCATGGGATTCGAGTCGCGATCGCATTTCTGGCTGCCCGTATCTTAGAAGACAAGGGATTCTTTGGTTCCGACTCTATCCCAACCAATGACCCTCGAAGCTTGCTCAACCGCACTGTACCGCGTGCGAATGGTTTTTTCAAGAAAGCGCTGGAGGAATCCATCCCCCACTTAAATGATCGGGTATTGCAACATCTGGCAGTTAACCTGGGAAGCCGAGTCAGCTTTGCTCTGGTTGATCACAAAGATGTGGGATTGTTGTATGAGCGAGCCATCAAGGAATTACCGCGAGAGCTTGGAGGTACAGCCTGGAGTGATTTACAGCGACATTATACTCCAGTTGCGATCGCGGAGCGCATGTTAGAATTGCTTCCCTTAGAACGGTTAAGACCAGAAGAACGAGTTATCTTTGATCCAGCCGCAGGTTCAGGTAGTCTCCTCTTAGCTGCCACATCTCGTCTGGCGGGAATGTCTGATATTCCTGAAGATATCAACCAGCGAAAAATCTATCTTGAACAGCACGTAGCGGGTAATGATTTAGACCAATATGCAGATTTGGTAACACAACTGCGATATACCTTAGCCAAAGAGTCGCTGGGTGAGACTATACCCTTTCCCTTTCCGGCTCACTTTTCCCATCATAATTACGAGACTTTAAATAAAACGAATATCGGCATCAAGCCGCGTGTTGTTGTTGCTAATCCTCCTTTTGCCGAAGATGGAAATATTCAACGTGCTGCCAAATTCATAGAATGCGCTTTAAGTTGGTTAGAAGAGGGTGGTCAGTTTGCTTTTATCCTGCCTCAATCTTTTTTGACCAGCACAACGCATGGTGTACCAGATGCCCGTAAATTAATGACTGAACGCTGCCAATTATTTGAAGTATGGCAATGTCCAGAAAAAACAGTAGGAATTGATGCAGAGCAAGCTGTATGTGTTGTTATGGGAAGTTTTGGTAAACCTCCAATCACACAACCTACTGCTGCACGGGCAATTTTTTCTCAGGTTAGAATCGCTGAGACCCGTGAAAATGGATTTCTCGGTTCTACATGGATTTCACAGTTAGCTTCTGATGGCAGTAATTGGGCATCTTTTACAGCACCATCCATCTATATTCCTGTCTCAACGGTTCCTCTGGGCAATCTTTTCTACATTTTTAGTGGTGTCACTCTTAAGAAGGGTTACAAGCCAATTAAGAAATGCTCATCGGAGGATAAGTGTAAACTCTATTGGCAAATGAAATGGCGGGATAAAAAAAGACTCTGGGCTGATCCAACACAAGTGAATGAAAATGAGCGTTGGATCAAGTATACTTCTGACTTTCTTTACAGAACAGCAACAGAGTTTGCTGACTTGTTTGACCTACCCAAGATTTTAGTTGGTCGTGCAGTTAATCGTGGATCGGAAAATCCTTTAGCTGCCCAACTTGACACTACAGGTTTTTGCCCAAACAACCATATTTTTTGTATTTTACCCATTAAGCAGATAGGAAAGCATAACAGCGGATACAAAACGAATAAAACTCCTGAAGGATGGGAACATCTAGGCTATGAAGAGCAACAATTGTGGCTACTAGGTATTCTAGCGTCAAAGCTTGCAGGTCAACTTTCCCTAATTGGACGCAATACTCGTGGACTTACAAAGAATGCACTTTGTCAACTACCATTGCCACTAAAAATTGATTTACGGATAATTGAGATTACTCACCGAATTATCCAACGTGATCAAAATCATAGTCCTATTCCTGAACCCGATAACTTACGGGAACAACTAGATAAGGTAGTAGAAGAGTCATACGGTAATCCTACCTGGATAGAGATTAAGCGCACAGGAGTACCTCCAGAATTGGAAGAGTGGAAATCAGAACGTACAAAACCTACATTAACTGTACTGGGTCAAGTTCTCGGAATTTCCAAAGATAATCGTCAGATTCTCTTAAATCTGAGTGGTTTATTAGATGATCAGGATGAAGCATGGCTTCCACTGCTTCCAGAACTCCCCGGTTGGGCGCTTGATGGTACAGTTTTCGAGGCTGAATTAAGCGAAGATGTGGAAACATTTGAAGAACTTGCTCAACGTCCTTGGGCGCTTCGACGTTTCCGCCATATACCTTATTCCTACCTGACTAATGCTGAACTTAAAGAGAAACTTAGGATAGACAGTATTGAGAGTCGCTTATGACATGTGAGATTGCCTTTTTGCCTGTTGGAAATTCGGATAGCATCGTTATTTGTCCTGACAATGATACAACTGTTGTAGTTGATATAGGCAATCCACGCTTACTAGACAAGTGGCTTCAGAACAAGCCTCATCAAAATATAAGTCAGGTTTACATTACTCATGCTCACCGAGACCATTTTCCCCAGTTAGTTAAACTTGTACAATTCCTGAAACTTTGGATAAAACGCGGCAAGGTTGAGAAATTTATGCTTCCTCATTCGGTATACAGAGATGCTGTAGAAAAATTATCTACAAAAAGAGGACAAACTCCTGCATATCAACAACTTGAATTTGCCCTAAATCAGCTAGATGATTGGGACAGAAGGAATATTATTCGTATTTTACCCGCTTCATCGGGTTCAAACCCATACTCATACGGACAGTTGCAGATAAATGTTTTACATCCAAGAGTGCCATTTATTGAAACACACTTAGCTAAAACGAGTAGTAAGCTTAATGAGATATCCCTGGTATTACGAGTTACTTATGGTAATTTTGCCGCACTGTTACTTGCGGATATCGAAGGGGCTGGACTGAGGGAGTGTATCGATAGTTGCCAAGCAGAGGAACTGAACGCGAACCTTGTGAAAATTCCTCATCATGGCGCATTTCCTAAAAATGGAGAGGATCTCAGAGAATTACTGGAAGCAATTGATGCAGAAATAGCCATTTTATCCGTTGGGAGTACTAATCGATATGGACACGTTATGCCAAAACTTTTTGATTTACTAATCCTTCTAAAAAATGATACTTCCCGGCGACTAGACAATTTTATCTGTACTGAAGTTACCAGAACCTGCGTTTACTCAGCAAGCCAACGTGCTGAGATGGGTAAACATGGACTGAAGAGTAAACAGTTATGTGCTGGAGAAATTATTATTTTAGCTGAAACTTCTGGGGAGTGGGAACGCAAAACCCAGACTAATCATGCCGATGTCGTTTCTAAATTTAAATATGCGGCATGTGATGGTCGGGCTGACCTTGGTTAATTAGTCTCACCAACCTCCCATATTAAATTTGAACGATCGCGTAACTCCGAATCTGCCAAGGCGCTATCCTCAAGGCTTGCAGCGTCGGTGATTCTGGAGACTGATCCACAGGACGTTCTAACAAATCCACAGAACCTTCTATCGCCAAACCTAAATCACTATTGAATGAAACTTCCGCTTCCTCTCCCTGAGATTCATAACACCGCAGAATCCAACGGTGGGGATTATCTTGCGATCGCTTGAACGCAATCATGACTAAATTTTCTGTCGATAACTCTAGCAAGGAACCCCTGGGGGGCAATAATTTAACATAAATTCCACTGACTTTAGAGTTTGTAGTAAGCGCTTTAGCGCTTCTGGCACTAAAGTGCCTACTACGAACCCAAGAGTTTGTAGTAAGCGCTTTAGCGCTTCTGGCACTAAAGTGCCTACTACGAACCCAGCTTAAGTCAGTGCCATTCGATTTAACACTCTGATTGACCGTATCTTCTAGCCGGACGACTTGCAGGGGGAAATTTAACTCATACCCTCGCTGAACCGTTTTCGCGGCTTGCCAAGTTCCTGCATGAGGATAAAGGGCGTAAGTGAAGTGGTGAATTCCGCGATCGGCGTCGGGATGGGGCCACATTGGGCTTTTGAGTAGGGTTAATCGGAGTTGAGAGGGTTGGGCGTCATAGCCGTATTTACAATCATTCAGGAGACTCACGCCATAAGTTTCATCAGCCAAATCCGCCCAACGTAAGGCTGGAACTTCCCATTTGGCTTGTTCGGCGGGGGTTTGGGGTTTTGTCGGGCGTTGGATTGCGCCGCAGGGAATCTCATAGGTGGCATAGTCGGCTTCTAGGGTTAAGGGGAATGCAGCTTTGACTAATACCTGGCGTTCCTGCCAATCTACGGTTGTGGCTATTTTAAGTAGGGGTGAATCTGATGTCAGGATGTAGTCTTGGCAAAATTGGGATTGTCCTAATTGACGAATGACTTGGAGACGCGATCGCAGGTTTCCTTGTTCTAGCCATTGAATGGATTGTAGTTGGGTTGGTGGTAAGGGATGTTGATGGTAATTGGGGTCAATATTCCAGGCGTCCCAATATTGTCCTTTGTCTTCAAAGGCTTGCAGTTGATTCCCGGCACCGCTTAATATTTCTCGTTGGTTTTGTTTATCAAAAATGCTGCTTAAGTCGCCAGTATTGGGATTGACGATAACTTTCAGGTAGTCATTTTCGAGGATAAATTCGTTGTTGGGTTGGGGATTGGGGTTGTCGTTTTCTGGGGGAGTATCCGTGGGACAAAGCCAGACTATTTTATAGCCGATCGCGGGGATATCTTTTGCCAGAAATAGCAGATGGGTTTGATTCTTTGCTTCGTTTGTATGGAACCCGATTTGGCTGGGGATTTTTTCGCCGTTACTATCGTATAGTTGCCCGGATTGATTGTTGGTGATTTGGATTTGTTTTTTCAACGCAGAGGTTCGCAGAGGGAAGCGCAGAGGTTCGCAGAGGGAGAGGGGAATGAGTTCTGAACGTTGCCAGTTGAGGGGGTTGAAAATGATTAGGGGTTGGGCGTTGGGGTGAGGGGGTGAGGGGAGGGTGATTTGGGACGCGATCGCGTTTAGGGATTCGGCGATAATGGTTTGGGTTATTGTCTCGGTTTGTTGCCATTTTTGGTTGGCTTCAATGAAGACTTCGGGAATTGAGGTTCCGGGTAAGATGTCGTGGAATTGATTAAAGAGGACGTTTTTCCATGCGGTTTCTAGTTGAGTTTGAGGATAGTTTTTTTTGGTGATTAGGGTGGCGAGGGAGGCAAAGAGTTCGGCTTGATACAGTAATCCTTCACAGCGACGATTCCAGCGTTTTTGGTCAGCGTGGGTGGTATAACAGCCGCGATGGAGTTCTAGATAGAGTTCGTTATTCCAAATTGGATTAGGAATTGAATAGTTGTAGGGGCGGGTTTCACTATTATTGTTTTTTGTCCCCCTGATGTGACTAAACCCGCCCTCATCTCCTCTATCTTCCCTATCTCCTCTATCTTCCCTATCTCCCCTATCTTCCCTATCTCCTCTATCTTCCCTATCTCCTCTATCTTCCCTATCTCCTCTATCGCCTCTCTCTTCTAATTGATTCTCAAGATTCTGCAAATATTTCAACGCGGTGGTAAATTCTATTTTTGGAAAAAAGGGAGACTGTTGCCAACGCTGGGCGACTTCTAGCATATCGCGAGTGGGACCACCGCCATGATCGCCTACACCAGGTAACCAAAAGATATCCTTAATTTTTGTTTGGATTTGCCACTTAATCCCATAATTGGTCATGGTAATTGGATTCGTGTCCATGACTCCAGTAATATTAGGCGGCGACATTAAACTGAGAATTTTAGTTCCATCCGGTGATTGCCACCAAAAGAGGTGATAGGGGAATTCAGTGGTGTCATTCCAATGCAGTTTTTGGGTGACAAAATAGTTGATTCCGCCTTGTTTTAAGAGTTGAGGTAATTGCCACGTAAAGCCAAAACTATCCGTTACCCAGGCAACTTGACTAATTTGACCGAATTTTTCTTGGGTATAACGTTGACCATAAAGAATTTGGCGGACAATGGATTCACCGTCAATTAAGTTTAATTCTGGTTCAACCCACATCCCGCCAACTGTTTCCCATTTTCCGGCTATAATTTGTTGTTTTATGCGGGTAAATAAGTCGGGACGATTCTGTTCTATCCAGGCATAAAGGGCGGGGGTGGTATGGCAATAGGTTAAATTAGGAAAGTCTTGCTGTAAACTGAGAACTGATTCAAACGTTCGCACGGCAACATCCCAAGTTGCCTGAGTTGACCATAACCAAGCCATATCTAAATGGGCATGACCGAGTAAGTGGAATGTAGCGTTAGGGGTGAGGTTTTGGGATAGTAAAGTTTGGCGTAATTGAGTTAGCGATCGCGTAAACTGATTGGCATCAGATACTCTCTGCCAGTCAATCTTAGATACAGCATCAGCCAGTGTTTCTAATTGGTCGGGTGCAAAGGCGGTTAAATAGTTCTGCAATACGGTTAATTCATCCGCCACAAATCCTGGATCAAGGGAATTTGTTGATTCATAAATACAGGAAGACCGCATTAACCCGCCAATATCATGACCTGGACTGACTAACCGCATCATGACAGTAATAATTTCCCCAGGAGTAACGGCTGAACTGAGGAGGATTCTTGCTGAAGAATCAAATAAGTCTCCTTCTTGGACTAACTCACCATTCACAAAAATTTTGGCATCTTCCGCCCACCAGGTTAGCGCTAGTCGTAAGGTTAGTCCGGCTAAAGGATAGTCTTGTAAATCATGAGGAATGATAAATTGTTGCCCGAACCACATTACTTGGCGTCCGGCTGACCAGATAATATAGCCTTTTTCATTGAGTTCAGCGCTTGACCCGTTGGCAAAAATGTGGTTACTTATCTCCTCCAGAGGTAGGTCTTCAGACCACAGTTTCCAATTAGTCTGCACATTCACCTGAGTTAAGGCGCGGAGTTTGGCAATAGAGTCAGAAAGGGAGGGTAAGGAAGACATAGTAATGAATGATAAAAATGAATAGTTAACAATCAGAATTACGAAAACATCTGTCGCATTAATCCGTCTGGGGTGGAAACCTAAGAAAGCAAGCGTTTAAGTACGCTTTAGTTTACTACAGTAAAGACATTGAACCCGTTTTAACGGGTTTTAGCTTTGACGCGGAAATTTATTTCCCGGCTAGACTAAATTAAGGGTGTATGGTGGGTGATGCCAACGTTTATGGCGCTAAAGCGCAACTACGAACATTCGCGAAGAAAGCGATAGAGTATGGAATAATAAGTAAGTCATCGCTGCTTCTGCTTGCATCACCATGTCTGCTTCTACCCCAGGTCGCTACCGCAGCCGATTGTTCAATCTTATCAATCATCATTCTCGCCGACTCATCGATCGCGGTGAACGGGCGATCCGACATCTGAAAGTCGCGGCTGTTTGGGGAACGCAGATTCTCCTCTACCCTATCTATATGGTTGTCCAAGCCAGTCTCACGGCTGGGCGTCAGCTTTCGGCAGAGGCAAAAGCGGGATGGATTCGATTAAAAGCTTTGACCCACTCCCAACCGCCAGAACAACCGCCTGCTGTTGATACGCCGATTCAACGGGTTCTTCAGCAAGTTGAAACGTTATCTTTACCTGAACCATCCCAATGGAATTCGACTGGGCGGTTGAAACCGCAGCTACACAAACAAAACCTGCCTACGCAGGTTTCCCAATCCTCACGGGTAGAAATTCAAGGCGTAGCCAGTCTCCTCGCCACCCGAACTCTAGTTCTAGTATCCGTCGCTAATGAAATTTTGGATATCCTCACCCCAGAACAACAGCAAAAACTGGCGGCGAGAATAAGCTGGGAATTGGCTACCCTGTATCGTCAGTGGCGCTTAGTTGATAATTTAAAGGTTTCCTGGGTACACCGCCAACTCAGTCACTTGGCTAAACCGTCTCTGTTTCTCCCCTTAAGACTATTCTGGCAACTCATGGCATGGGTGCAAACCAGTCCGGTTGCGATCGCGATTAATCTTTTCGGTGAGTCTACCTTATCAGACTATCAGGAACCCATGCCTGCGATCGCATCTCCCACCGAAATCCCCCAAAGCTTTGCCTATTCCTGGCTGCAACAATTCGCACCGGGGGGAACATTAGCCGCGATCGATGACACCATTGCCCAATGGGAAGCGCACCCGTTACAGACATCAAATCACGTTGCGATCGCACTCCGTCACCGCAGCCAAACTCTACTGCAAACCTTCAAAACCTCGTTCATCACTCCTCGACAATCCACTGATCCAACCCAGACATCGGTATCTCACCCCTTTTGGCTGGTAGGATTAATTTACGCCGCGATCGACTACTTTTTTGGTCAGCGTAGTTCTAACCAATTCCATCACCAAGACACAACCTCAGTTAATCCTACTGAGGACATTAATCAACGATTCGCTAATTCAACAAGTTTCGTCACCCTTCCTGGGGCAGAATTCACGTATAAAACTGAACCTGATCCATGGTTAACCTGGGATGATTTATTTGGGTGTCCAAACCCCACGTTCACACCAAATTCTGCTGTCACTAACTTTATTAGCTTGAAGGGAAACGTTACCCCAACGTTACCCCAACTTTCCCCAGGATTTACAGTCAAAAAAATGACTATCCGGAACAACGCTATTGGTGCTATTCTCCAGCGTTTTGGTTTCTATAAACAAGCTGAAACCCTACGGATAAGCGATCAAGAACAATCCAAGGTACAACAACAATCTGTTAGGCTTGTACAGAGTATTCAAGCTAAATTACTACGTTGGATTCCTCTCCTGAACCTAACCGAAAACGTCGATCAAAACCACAACCAAGTTACTCACACCCAAACGCAAATAGTTAAGTCTTTCCCTCCACTGTTATATCCAATAGCATTAAAAATTTCAGGACTTTCTACATTAGAAAATAACTTAAAATCTGGAACAGTAGTCAAGGTATTTCCGGCGACCTTATCAGAGCAAAATCCAACAAGTTTACCTGAGCCTTTACCCTCCTATTCATCTTTGCCGTTATCTTTTCATTCTGCCTTATCTTCACCACCCGAAAAACCCATTTCCTATTCCCAAAACCATGATATCGAACCTGCGCCCGACTGGATTGAAACGGAGGCAATTTCCACAGGATATGTTAAACACCCCTTAGAAGAAATCCTAGAATGGTTGGATGTAGGGATGCTTTTGCTGGAGGAGGTAACAATTAAAGCTTGGCAATGGATGCGACAATTTTTTACTAAGGACAATGCATGATATTACGTTAGGTTGAAGGTAGTGGGGGAGATGGGGTGATGGGCGAGTCATGTTCCAAACATGGTGCAAGAAGTGTCTGTGTGTAGGGGCGGGTTTAGGGATTAATATTGAATGTTATCCCTAGCTTAGCTGCAAAACCCGCCCGACCAAATAATATCATGTCCGGTTGAATACCCATAATTACGGTGATGGGTTGAGGGGGAGAGGGGGAGAGGGGGAGATGGGGTGAGGGTGATTTGCCGGACATCATATCCCTCCTTCATGCATCTTGATTTATATTATGGGTGATTTGCCGGACATCATATAACAAATGACAAATGACAAATGACAAATGACAAATGACAAATGACGACGTATGACTATACCGCGCACGATTTGCCTCGGATTCTTAGCCATGATTACTGTAGGCACATTTCTGTTAATTCTACCGTTCTCGACTCAGGATGGAACGTGGACTGATCCAATTACCGCCTTATTTACCGCTACCTCGGCTGTCTGTGTCACTGGCTTAGCTGTAGTCGATACAGGCAGTTATTTTTCGGGTGTCGGTCAGTTTTTTGTCCTTGCCTTATTCCAGCTTGGGGGATTAGGCTATATGACAACCACGACCTTTATGTTACTCTTGGTGCGTCGGAAGTTTAACTTGCGCCATAAAATAGCTATTCAACAAGCTTTTGATCGTCCCGGCTTAGAAAAAAGTTCGTTTGTCATTCGCTCAATTATTGCCACAGCAATAATTTTTGAGTTAACCGGGTTTTTCCTGTTGTTACTCGTCTTTGTGCCAGATAAAGGCTGGAATCAAGGATTGTGGTTAGCTCTTTTTCACAGTATTAGCGCCTGGAATAATGCGGGATTTAGTTTGTTTTCCGATAGTTTAATGGGCTATCAATCCTCTGTTTGGTTACTTGTGATTATTTCAGGACTGATTGTCTTGGGTGGAATTGGTCAACCTGTAATTTTTGAACTGTATCTCTGGTTACGCGATATATTCAAGTATAAACGGGAAAAACTCACCTTTTCTCTGAATTTTAAAGTGGTAACCAGTACAACGCTATTCCTATTAATTTTAGGAACAATCGCCTTCTTCTTTGTCGAAGTAAATAACCCGAATATTTTAGAAAATTTAAGTTTCCGAGATAAACTTTTAAGCGCCTGGTTTCAGTCGGTGACAACAAGAACGGCAGGATTTAACACCATTGATATTAGTCAAATGACAGCAGCGGGTTTATTTATGACAATTGCCTTCATGTTTATCGGTGCCAGTCCAGGCGGAACCGGGGGCGGGATGAAAACGACAACGTTTCGGGTGTTGGCGAGTTGTACGAAGGCGATTTTACAAGGAAAAGAGGAAGTTTATCTGTACAGACGTCAGGTTCCGCTCAACCTTATCTTAAAAGCCACGGCGGTTCTGGTTGGTTCCGTCACCACTGTCATTTTTTTGACCATTTTAATCGCGATCACCGATCCCCATATTCCATTTATCCAACTCCTATTTGAAGTTGTATCCGCTTTCGCTACAGTTGGACTTTCAACGGGGATTACCGCCAGTCTCTCGGCGTTGGGAAAACTGATTTTAGTGGCAACCATGTTTATCGGGCGGGTAGGAATTATAGCATTTATGGCAACCCTCCTGGGAGATCCGCGTCCTAGCCATGTTCGTTATCCGGAAGAAAATCTACTCGTAGGATAATGCTAATCTAATGGGTGTAGGGTTATGATCAATAATATTTAATTTAGGAAAGGACAAGGGTGTGAGTTGGTCATCTATAGGATTCTGGCGGAACCTGCATCGCGAAAATAAGCAATTTGCTGTCATTGGTTTAGGGCGTTTTGGTCGAGGCGTTTGCTCATCCCTACACCATCTTGGACATGAAGTTTTAGGAACAGATATTAATGAAAAACTGGTTAGTCAAGTCTTGACCGATCAAATCGCCGCCCATGCGATTCAACTCGACTCCACCGATCCCAAAGCTTTGAAAGAGGCGGGAATTTTTGAATTTGATACGGTGATTATTGCGATTGGCAACTATTTACAGGAAAGTATTATTACCACGCTCAATATTAAGGAAGCTGGTGTCCCATACGTGGTGGCTAAAGCGTCTTCAGAAGTTCATGGTAAATTGTTAGAACGGGTTGGTGCGGATCGAGTGGTTTATCCGGAATATGAAGCGGGTTGTGCTTTGGCGCGATCGCTAACTCAGCCGTCTATTTTAGATCGCTTTGAGTTAGACCCGAATCACAGTATTGTCGAGATATCAGTTCCCGAAGACTTTAATGGCAAAACCGTGATGGAACTGCAACTGCGGAATCGTTATGGCTTAAACTTGTTGGCAGTTGGTCAAGATGATCAGTTTGAGATTAATCCTGCCCCTACAACTCGCCTGTTTAAAGGGTTTGCCATGGTGGTGATTGGTTCCAATCGAGATATTGAGCGTTTGCCTATTTAAGGAACAGTTATCAGTTATCAGTTATCAGTTACCAGGGAACCTAGGAGAGGCAATGTAGGGGCGGGTTTGACTATTATCCTTTCTTCCTTCACCCAGATGTGACTAAACCCGCCCTGATCGGTGTAGGTATCATTTTCAACAGGGCGGTTGACACCGCAACTAAACAAACTAAACCCGCCCCGATTCCCCTATCTTTGATCATTAATAATTCATAACACCTGAATTTCATCCAATTGTGCGATCGCGACATCTGCATCGGGGAAATTAACCGATGTTCCCCAGCTAATTCCAATACAACCCGCCGCACCCGCACGACTTGCCATCGCCATGTCTCCGGCTGAATCTCCCACCATCAGCGTTGCACTCACCGAAACGCCCAAACGTTCACAGGCTTGCAGAAATAACGCTGGATCAGGTTTACTAAGGTCTGTATCAACCCCTTGTTGTAATTGAATATAAGGCTCTAACTGGTGACGTTTGACAAAGGCTTGCACTCCTGCTGTGGAAGCCGCCGACAGAATTCCTAATTTTAAACCCGCTTCAGACAGGGATTTGAGGACATCTAAACTCCCTGCAAATAACGGAGAAGTTCCCGCTGCATCCTTGAGATATTGCTCCGCTTCCGCAAAGGCATTACGGGCAATCTCTAGGGATTCTAACCAACCGCGCCCCGTTTCCGCAATATAAGCCGCTGCTGCGATTTCACTTTCTCGACGGCTACCCACCGCCATCAATCCCGTCGGATCAAGGGTATCCTCCTGAATCCCAAACGCCATCAGCAAGGGTTCACCCACACCAGGAATTTGAGCATCAATCAAGCGCGATCGCTTATAGGCTAATTCTCGCAAAAAGGCTTGTGAGTCTTCTAACGTTCCATCTTTATCAAAAATGATCGCTTCTATATTCGGGAAAGTCACCTCCCGACAGCGAATAGTTACCAAGGGTTACACTCCTAGAACACGGCGCATCAGCTATTAGAGATTATCTTCCCATGTTGCTGATCATTCGTACAGGAGTGCAGGGAGTACAGGTGTAGGGGCGGGTTTTACCGATAACATTTTGCCACAAACCAATAACGTGACTAAACCCGCCCTTGGGAAAACATGGGGAGTTACAGCGCTTTGCACTTTAATAAAGTACGGTAGATCAAAGTCCCCCTTCAGATCCCCCTCCCGTCCCCCTTTTCGATCCCCCTCCCGTCCCCCTTCAAAAGGGGGAAGCCAAAGGATGCTTCGCTTTTTGTTCCATGGGGAAGCCAAAGGATGCTTCGCTTTTTGTTCCATGGGGAAGCCAGAGGATGCTTCGCTTTTTTTGCTTATGGGATTTAGGGGGATCTGACAATGTACCGCATAGCAGAGCAAACTGCTGTAGTCAGGGCGGGTTTTGCACAAACGTTACCATCAATAGTGACAAGAAAATCCCTAAACCCGCCCCTACAAACCAGGACTCTTGAGCCAAGCAAAGAGTCTTCCCAGATGTTTAATAGAACATGAAACTGTTTAAGTCTGTCGCAGGCGTTTCTTGATTCACTTGGACGGCTGGAGACATTGAGGATGTCGGCGTTAAAATTGCTGTGCCTAATAAAGTTAAAAACCCCACAAATCCTACTAATAATAGTTTAGTGGCTTTGGCGTTCGATGTTCCTTTAGGTGATTTTGCTCATGACGCCCAAACCTTTACTGTTGCCTTGCTTACTCCCTTCTGCCTTATGCCGTCTTGTACCCCCCAGCATAAGTAATGACACACATATTTTGATACTGAATATGATAGCCAAAGGCTACACCTGCAACTTGAAAGGCGGAATTAAAGATATTGTTTCGATGACCGCGATCGCGAACCCCATCATCGATAATTAATTGCATAATAATTTCATCCGCCCGCGCCACACCATAGGTAATATTTTCCCCGGCTGTGATCTGCCAACGCCCATACCGATTCAGACGGATAAAAGGAGTGCTGCGATCGCCACCAATATGTCCGATGTTTCCCGTTTCTCCTTGATCGCGAACATGATCCTTCGCCGCTTGCGACATCCCTAGAGATAGTTTTAACGGCGATAAGGGACGAGTGGATTGGAGAAAATCAATCGCCTCATCAACCGCATTGACACCTTCAATGGTACGTAAAAATACCTGTTGAGAAAGTTTGACCTGGTTCCCCGAAAACCGCTGTTTCCAGTTATCTAAAAGCGGAATATAAGACATGGGCTGAGTTCGCACTTTATTCGTTTCCTCAATCACTCTCAATTCCAATGGCGAGAGAATAATTATCTGTGCTGAATTCATGATTGATCCTTGGGTGTGGGATATCACATAATTACAATAGACGTATTGGGTTCTGGAAAAACGGCTCACGGAAGCTACCCTATCCCTGCTGTCGCCCAGAACATTGATATGTACTCGCCCATTACCAATTTCTCAGGAACAACGCCGTGCAAATTCCGCGACTGCACCCAGACACCATCGCCCAAGTCAAAGAACGAGTAGACATTGTGGATGTCGTCTCGGAGCAAGTTGTGCTGCGAAAGCGGGGTAAAGAGTATGTGGGCTTGTGTCCCTTCCATGGCGAAAAGACACCCAGTTTTACCGTCAGTCCCAACAAACAAATGTACTACTGCTTCGGCTGTGGTACGGGTGGAACTGCGATTAAATTCCTCATGGAAGCGGGAAAACAGTCCTTCAGTGAGGTGGTTCTCGATTTAGCTCGGCGCTATCAAATCCGAGTGAAAACCCTGGAACCTGAACAACGTCAGGAATTACAGCGTCAGCTATCCTTACAGGAGCAACTGTATGAGATTTTGGCACTCGCCGCCTCATTTTATCAGCACGCACTCCGACAACCCCAAGGACAGCAGGCGCTAGAGTATTTACAATCTCAGCGACATCTGGGTGAGGAAACCCTGCAACAGTTTCAGTTAGGGTATGCGCCGGCGACGTGGGAAACCCTGTACCGTTATCTGGTGGAACAAAAAGGCAAACCCGTACAACTGGTTAAAGATGCGGGATTAATTTTGCCACGCAAATCAGGAGACGGCTATTATGATCGGTTTCGCGATCGCATCATGATTCCGATTCATGATCGTCAAGGGCGAGTGATTGGGTTTGGTGGGAGAGCGTTGGGTGATGAACTTCCCAAATATCTCAATTCTCCCGAAACGCCGCTATTTAATAAAGGGAAAACCTTATATGCCTTAGACAAAGCCTACAACGCGATCGCGGATCAGGATCAAGCCGTTGTCGTCGAAGGCTATTTCGATGCGATCGCGCTGCATCGGGTAGGGATTCACAACGTCGTCGCCTCCTTGGGTACAGCCTTAAGTTTGGAGCAAATGCGCCTGCTGCTGCGTTACACCGAATCCAACCAAATCATCCTCAACTTTGACGCCGACAAAGCCGGAACCACAGCCACCGAACGTGCGATCGGAGAAATTGCCGACTTAGCCTACAAAGGACAAGTACAACTACGGATACTTAACCTCCCTGATGGTAAAGACGCCGACGAATTCCTCACCCATACCCCCGATGGGGCAGAACAATACCAACAGCTACTCCAAAACGCGCCCTTATGGTTACATTGGCAGATTGATCAACTGATAATTGGAAAAGATCTCAAGCAAGCCCCCCAATTTAAGCAAGTTGCTCAGAAAATCGTCAAATTGCTGTACAAATTAGAGGACGTTAATCAACAAACCTATTACATTGATTATTGTGCCGAAAAGCTGAGTCAGGGGCAAACTAATCTGATACCTCGACTCATCCAAAATTTCCAGACTCAACTGAATAAATTACGCCAGACTCCAATCAAAAAAGATGACAAGTCTAATCGGAAGCAGCACAACTTACCTGTCTCGATTGACTTATCCCTTAGCCAAGAACACACTCTACTCCAAGAAGCGGAAGCCTTACTCTTACGAATTTATCTGCATCGTCCCGAATATCGCCAGACCATTATCGACATCTTAGATGCAAAGGATTTGTTGTTTAGTCTTTCTCCTCACCGATTTTTGTGGCAGCAAATCTTAGACGTGCAATCTGTCGCGCAATCTGTCCTATTACAGCACCCTGAAAAGCTAATTTCCCTATTACAAGACCGCAGTATCCAGTTTCCAGAGGAAATGGTTCTGGTGGAACATTTATTCCACTTAAATGAAAAGCGTAGTCAAGATCTTACTCGCACTCCCTTAGCCATTCGCACCGCCGCTGCTTGTTTAGAAGTCGTAACCTGGAACAAACACAAGCGATATTGTATAGAACAATGGCAAAAGCTAAATTTCGCTACTGACCCAAAACGTAAGGAATACTATTCTCAAGGAATTCGGGAAGCCTATAAACGCTTGCAAGAGTTACAGAAAATCCGTCAAACTAACATCTTAGACATCCATAAATTTGCCCCCATATAGTTAGGGCTTGCTGAATAAGTTGTGGTTGTGGGTGGATCAGGGGAAGCCATGTAGTTCCGGTGGAACGTCTGGAAGCTGGGGAAGCTGGGGAAGCTGGGGAAGCTGAGGGAGATGAGGGAGATGGAGGAAATTATGTAGGGGCGGGTTTCACTACTATCTTTTCGGTTACACCCAGATGTAACTAAACCCGCCCCGACTTTACGTAGCTTGCTTCTCAAGGGAGCGAGTATGACGAATGACAAATGACGAATGACAAATGACGAATGACAAATGACAAATGACAAATGACAAATGACGAATGACAACTAACAAAGGACAACTAGGAGAACAACTCGTTGCCACCTGGTTACAAGCCCAAGGTTGGACTATTTTACATCACCGATGGCATTGTCGCTGGGGAGAAATCGACCTGATTGCCTATCGGGATGAAGAAGTAAAGGAAAATCCCGTCTCCAATCTGGATATAAATATAAACCGCCAATTTCATCCCCCTACCCCCTTGCCAGCAAACGCGGAGTCACCTATCTTAGCCTTTATCGAGGTGAAAACTCGTAGTCGAGGGAATTGGGATGCCGATGGTCAATTGGCGATTACATCCTCTAAGCAAGCCAAAATTTGGCGAACCGCCGAACTATTTTTAGCAGAAAATCCCGATTTAAGTGATCTTCCTTGTCGGTTTGATGTCGCCCTTGTTCGCTACCATCGTATCTGTAAAAACTCACGCCCTGTTAATACTAGGAATATATTGCCGACTTCAGCCCCTCAATTCGGTGAACCGTTCATTCTGGAAGGATATGAGCTTATCCTACAAAACTATATCGAATCCGCTTTCTTTTGACGAAGGGCAGGTTTTGTTGCCGCGAATTTCGAGTTCCCTCCCCTTGACAAGGGGAGGGTTAGGGAGGGGTCAAATCAAGCGATTGAAGATGTTTGAGCTTAAGTTGACACTAATGGTTTATAACTCGCCCTGACCGAGTTGTAATTGGTGATTAGGGAGTAGAAAATTCTCCCCCATCCCCATGCATCACGCCGATTTCATCGTTGTTATCGGTTCGGGTAACGTTAGAATCTCTACCCCATCTGACGTAACGGCGATAGTATGCTCAAACTGAGCCGAAAGCTGACGATCCTTGGTCACTGCTGTCCATTTATCCGCCAAAATTTCCACTTCCCACGTCCCTTCATTAATCATGGGTTCAATGGTGAACACCATCCCGGAGCGCAGACGCTTTCCTTTACCCCGAGTACCATAGTGAGGCACCTGGGGAGCCGTATGAAAGATTCGATTAACTCCGTGTCCGACAAAATCCCGCACCACAGAAAAATCATTAGCTTCCGCGTATTCCTGAATAGCCGCCCCAATATCACCAATGCGGTTTCCGGGTTTCACGGCGGCGATTCCCCGCATCATACATTCGTAGGTGACTTCAACCAGTTTTTTGGCGATGGGTGAAGGTGTACCGACAAAGAAGGTTCGGGACGTATCCCCATGAAATCCATCCACAATCGGGGTGACATCAATATTGATAATGTCCCCATCTTGCAGAATTTGTTTAGGATTGGGGATACCGTGACAGACGACTTCATTAATACTGGTACAAATTGACTTAGGAAAGTCATGATAACCGAGGGGAGCGCTTTTTGCTCCATGTTCCTGAGTCCAGCGCTCGGCTTCATCATTGAGTTCCAATGTACTGACTCCTGGCTGAATCATGGGTTCAAGGTGATCCAGGAGCTTGGCGGCTAAACGTCCCGCTTGACGCATTTTCTCGATTTCTCGGCTCGATAGGAGAACTATTCTTTCTGGTGCCATGACTATTTATGCGGTTATTTCCCTAATCAACGAGGGTGTATCTATGTGAGTCTTTCTTCACTTTACTGCGATCGCTTGCCTATTCCCCACTGCTGTTGAATTTCGTTATTGGTTATTTGTTGATTGAGAATTCGCTCCCCCAGCTCCCAGACGTAGCAGGCTACGTCTCTACATTGCTCCCCTGCTCCCAGACGCGCCATGGCACGTCTCTACATTGTTCCCCTGCTCCCCTTCTGCCTTCTTCATTAACTCTTTACATGAGAATTCAGAAATTTCCCAATGTTTTGGTGAAGTGTGGCTTAAAATAATAAATAGGTCGTTATACTCATTCAAATAAATCCAAATGACCATCTGGGTAAATGCCAGAGGATGCCCAAACTGAGCAAAATTAGCTTCAGGGAAAAGTTAATTTTATGCTCAATACTACTATCAGTGAGTTCTCGTCATTTACCATTGATCCTGATCTACGACGTCACAATTTCAACAAAATATTATCCCTTAACTATCTATCACTAATTATCGGAGATAATAGCCCGGTTTTTTTGAGGTGTCATGACAGAGCTAGCCCTAATCCGCAAACCCATTATTCAACCCACTGAAATCCTGAGTCAGTTACAGACAGGACAACTCCTCAGGGTGAATAGTACTCGTGGTAATGCATTAATCATAATGCACCGTCATCATGCAGAACTGGCGGGTTTTGGTGCTGCCGTTGGTGGGTTTTTTGATGCGGATTGTACGCGAGTTGTTCCCATTGGTACGCTTTCGTTAGTCTATCCTGAATCACGGTACGAACGCCAGAAAGCGTATCAATTACGGCAGCGCTGGATCTTGTTTACCCAACATGCCATGACCACTTATGTGCCACTACACCGTGCCAAAATCTTATTAAGTTTACTCTATAAATATTTCGACGCCCAGCTTATTGATGAACTCTCTGATGACGTGATTGCTCAGTTAGTTGGAGTTTTGCCAAAAACAATTGCTATAGTTCGTCGATCGCGAATGTCACCGACTCAACAGAAACCCCAGACGAGGAAATCCGTAGCGGTTTGACTCAATGAACAGTAATAACGGCTCCCGATCATTCGTTGTATTATTTGGGGACTAAGGGCAAACTGCAAGAAACAAGTTGATAGGGCAAAAGAAACAAGCTCCGTCATTCGTGCTTTGTAAGGGTCAGATGTTTTAACGCAGGCGCGGAAGTCCTCACCCTACTATCGTTGAGGGTGAGGATGGACATAAGTTCTACAGGACAATTGGCGCGTTCACTCTCGGCGCGTTTGGTTGCCATAGTATCGTTTTGGTAACTAGCTTACTTTCAAGTGCATACTTCCCATAATAGTGGTATGGGTTTTATAGTTGAACTATCAGGACTTACGCAGCCACACCATATATATTGGTTAAGGTGCGTTACGCTACGCTAACACACCCTACTAGCGTGGCACACCTAATTTGATAGATGAGCTTGGGTTCGTAGTAAGGGCTTTAGCCCTATATTTTGTTGGGATGCTTCCTGTGAATATCTAACCCAGTCCGATGGTTATAGGGATAACAAAGGACAAAGGACGAATGACAAATGATTAAACTTCGCCAATCTCAAGACAGAGGACATGCTAATTACGGTTGGTTAGACACCTATCACACCTTTTCTTTTGCTAACTATTATGATAGGAATGCGATGGGATTTCGTACCCTGCGGGTGATTAATCAGGATCAGGTTAGTCCGGGTGCAGGATTCGGTACTCACGGACATCGGGACATGGAAATTATTACTTATGTTTTAGATGGGGCGCTAGAACATAAAGATAATATGGGGAATGGTTCCGTGATTTATCCCGGTGATGTACAACGGATGAGTGCGGGAACAGGTATCCGTCATAGTGAATTTAATCATTCACAAGCGGAATCGGTTCACTTGTTACAGATTTGGATTTTGCCCGATAAAAATGGACATAACCCTAGCTATGAACAGAATAATTTTGGCATCGCCAAGAATCCTGGACAATTCCATTTAATTGCTTCAGGTAATGGCAGAGAAAACTCCCTGACGATTCATCAAGATGTAAACGTATATGCAGCAGTCTTGACAAAGCGCGATCGCATCACTCATTCTTTCGCCCCTCAACGCTATGGCTGGCTGCAGGTAGCGCGAGGTACGGTTACGGTGAACGGGTTAGCCTTAGAGTCAGGTGATGGTGTGGCTTTGAGTGAGGAAACAGATGTGGTGATAGCTGCGACAACCGATGCTGAAATTTTACTCTTCGATTTGGCATAATCTGACAGATGGGGGGTGCATCTCAATGTCAGCATCAGTACCATGCAAGCGTCATCGATCAAATTGGGGAATTACGCCACTATTGTCCTATCTGTTGAAACAGTAACGCCACTTGATCCAAATCTTTATCTCCGGGCGATCGCTCAACGCCACTTGATAGATCAATCCCATCGGGGTGCAATCGTTTCAACGCTTCGCCAATATTCTCCGGGGTTAAGCCGCCAGCCAGAAACCACGGCAAAGGGGGATTAAATTCAGCCAGCTTCTCCCAGTCAAGTGTCTTACCCGTACCCCCTAGCATCTGGGGATGATAAGCATCGAGTAACAAGGTATCGACGCAACTGACATAGCGATCGGCTAACTCTAAATCTTCCAGGGTTTTCACCCTCAACGCTTTGATCAATTCAATCTCAGGCAGACATTGCCGCAATTGACTGCAAAATTCGGGGGATTCATTTCCATGAAGTTGAATGGCGTTCAATCTGGCTTGGGCAACCGTGGCGCAGATGTCTTCAACACAAGCGTTGGCAAATACGCCGATAGTATCCACCGATATCGTCAATGAGTCTACGATCAATCCGATTTGATTGGGGGTGACGTACCGGGGGGAAGCGGGTACACATACGAATCCCAGGGCGGTTGCACCCTTTTGCGCGATCGCTTGTCCTTGTTCTGGTTTGGTAATGCCACAAATTTTAACCCGCATCAATAGCCCCATTCTTGTTTTTTCGTCAAATTGTTAAATATTACAACATTTTATGAATTTTATCCCGATAATTCTTTATTATTTTTTCACTTGTATGTGTTTATCAAGACCAGGAGAATATACAATGCTTAACACAACCTTATTCGCGGCAGTGCAATCGTCTGTACCCTCAACCCCTAGCTGGACTCCCACTGTGGGGCTAGTGATGATTCTCTGCAACCTGGTGGTACTGGTTGCAGGGTACTACGCGATTCAAAATCCGGGTGTGGGACCGGATTTGCCCCTGCCCAAACCCGCCATTTTCAAGCGTTTCGGTGTGACCGAACTGTTGGCAACGGCTAGCTTGGGACACCTGGTTGGCGCTGGTGTGATCTTGGGACTGAGTAACGCCGGGGCACTCTAAGTCGGGATTTCGAGATTCCTTCTTCCCTTCTGAGATCCCCGACTTCTTGAAGAAGTTGGGGATCTAAAAGCTGATATCTTAGAATACGAATACTGTCAATTACCCCTAGTCCAGGTAAACGTCAAAGGAAGCAAAAACCTTGATACAGTCAAATTGGCGAATTGGCTCATTATTCGGAATACCATTCTTTATTGACCCGTCGTGGTTTTTTATCTTAGCCTTGGTGACCTTACTCAAGGCGGGGAATTTCGATCCGAGTTTTCAGTCAGTTTCCGCCTGGAGTCTGGGGTTGGTGATGGCGCTATTATTGTTTGCTTCGGTGTTATTGCATGAACTAGGGCATAGTTTAGTGGCGCGATCGCAGGGAATTAAAGTCAATTCGATTACTCTGTTTATCTTTGGCGGCGTGGCGGCGATTGACCGTGAATCTCAGACGCCGGGGGATGCGTTTCAAGTCGCGATCGCAGGTCCTGGGGTTAGCCTCTGCCTGTTTGGTCTATTCTATGGGTTAACTCAGGTACTGCCCACGGAAAATCTGGGATATCTGGTGGCGGCGGATCTGGCAAGAATTAATCTTGTATTAACCCTGTTTAATTTAATCCCCGGATTACCCCTCGATGGTGGACAAGTTCTCAAAGCGGCAATCTGGAAGCTGACGGGGAATCGCTTGCAAGGAGTGCGTTGGGCAGCACAGGCGGGTAAACTGATTGGCTCTTTAGCGATCGCGGTATCCTTAGGACTGGCTTTGTTGACTGGAGTATGGACAGTCCTGTGGTTGGCGTTGATCGGCTCTTTTGTGTATCGCAATGCCAATGCTTATGATCGTCTGACCATCTTACAAGAAGCCTTACTCGAGCTTCAAGCTTCCGACACCATGACCCGCAATTTTCGTGTCTTGGATGCCACCATGAGCTTACGGTCTTTTGCCGATGAGTACATTCTGGCAGATATTCAGACGAATAAGCCCTATTATGCCGCGTCCGAGGGACGTTATCGCGGTTTAGTCAAGATTCAAGATTTACAAACAATCGAACGCAGTCGCTGGGAAATGGAGTCCCTGGAGAGTCTGGTTCACCCGTTATCGGACATTGCCACAGTTGAGGAGAAAACTCCGTTAATAGACGTAATTAATACTCTGGAAACTTGGCAGCTAAAGCATCTAACCGTACTTTCTCCCGCAGGCGCGATCGCGGGTGTTATTGACCGAGGCGACATTGTCCGGGCGGTAGCAGGGCGTCTCAATTTACCGATTTCCCAGGAGCAAATCCAGCAGATTAAGGCAGAGGGGAGTTATCCATCCTGGTTAAAGTTATCTGCGATCGCTAAAGCTACAACGTCCTAGTGCAGCGCCCTTGGAAATACTTGAGCAGCTTCGTAGATACGATGAAGCTGGGGAAGCTGGGGGAGCTGGGGGAGCTGGGGGAGCTGGGGAAGCTGGGGGAGCTGGGGAAGCCGGGGAAGCCGGGGAAGCTGGGGAAGCCGGGGAAGCTGGGGACGAATGACAAAGGACGAATGACAAAAGACGTAGCTTGCTTCTCGCGAAG
>NZ_JAVJQP010000111.1:0-6620 GCF_040218875.1 Coleofasciculus sp. D1-CHI-01 | reverse complement strand
AGGTATAAATCTGTGTAAGGAGAGTAGATACTCCTAAATTTAGGCTGCTCAAAAAAACTCTCAAGAGTCCCAAAAACAATTACTGTTTCTTTAGAAGATATTCAAGTGTTTAATTTTTCAGACTTTTTCCCTTGATTGGATGTGTAGTTTCTTGTACTTCAAGTTGAAGTGCGGAGTCTAGGCATTATGCTCGTGGCATGGCATTTTTAAGCAAAGGTCAGTTAGACCAAGCTACAGAGGAACTCAACCAGTTAAACGCGATCGCGGCTGATCCAGAGTTGGCTAAAATGCTCATCTGGGATATCAATCCTACAGCCAATTTGTTGCACATTGCCTCTGAAGTTTTAGCCGGAGAATTGGCAGCTAAACAGGCAGATTATGAATCCGCGATCGCACACTTACAAATGGCAGTCCGTCTTCAAGATGAACTACGCTACGATGAGCCAGAAACCTGGTATTATCCTGTGCGACAATCCTTAGGTGCTGTCTTATTAGACGCGGATCAAACGGCTACAGCCGAACAAGTCTACCGCCAAGACTTAGAAATTCATCCCGATAACGGCTGGTCATTGTTTGGACTTGCTCAAAGCTTACAGGCACAAGGAAAAATACAGGAAGCTAGGGCGGTACAAGAACGGTTTCAAGAGGCTTGGAAATATGCCGATGTAATACTAACAGCTTCGCGATTTTAAGATTTTAATCAAGTTGTAGAGACTTAGCGTGCTAGGTCTCTACAACTATTTTTATTTTGGTATTTTTGGGATGTTTTATCGGCATTTAAACCTTAATGTCAATCATGCCGAAATCCTTGTAGTGCGTTAAGCGAAGCCATGCCGCAGGCTTTACATCTTGCTCGCTACCCATTCCCAATTTAAATGCATGACAGCTTATCTACATCTGTGCCAGAAAACCCCAGACCTATCTATGTCTTCTATCGATAATTCGTAAATTGCAGCGCTACAGGCAATTCCTCTTGTTTCAAGCGCTGGATAATTTGTTGTAAATCATCTTTGGATTTACTTGTCACTCTAACCGCATCGCCTTGAATCGAGGCTTGTACTTTTTTGAATTCGTCCCGAATCAGTTTGGCGATTTTTTTGCCAATATCTTGACTAATTCCTTTTTGCAGTTTAATTTCTTGGCGTACTCGATTACCACTCGCTGATTCAACTTTGCCGTAGTCGAAAATTTTCGGGGAGAGTTTACGCTTGGTGGCTTTGGTGAGCATAATGCTATGTACAGTATCTAGGGTGAATTCGCTATCGGTATTCACGGTAATGGTGTCATCCCCCAAGTCAACCGTTGTCTTTGTGTCTTTCAAGTCATAACGGCTGCTGATTTCGCGATTTGTTTGGTCTAAGGCATTCACCAACTCTTGTCGGTCAAAATCACTGACGATATCAAATGAATAGGTTGAAGCCATAATCTAATGATGTGAGCGCATTCAGAAGGTACAGTTATCTTCTTATACCGTTAAACCTAGCCGCTTTCAACATTGAATACGACTCATCATTGTCCTGTCTAGGACTTACACGTTCTTGGTAGCATGGGGGACACTTGTAGGGACACGGCACTACCCATCCGTGTCAACTTAAAGTCGAAAACCAATGCTGGTAAGGTTCTCAGCTATGTCTATTTACTGCTCAAAATTTCCCCCTCATCCCCTAACCCCTTCTCCCACCGTGGGGAGAAGGGGAACCAGATTCTCTTACTCCCCTCTCCCCGGCGTGGGAGAGGGGCTGGGGGAGAGGGGTTGAGCTTAAGTTGACACCAATGAGCACTGCCGTACCCCTACTATATGGGGAATTGTTCTCCCCCAGCCCCTTCAGCTTCCCTATTCCCTACAGTATTGGGCTTACAGTTTCTTATCCCGATCGCGGCGACGGCGATCGCGCCATTCAACGGCGGTTAAGTAAACGACACCCCCCGTCACCAGGAGTAAGAGTCCAGCCGCCGCTAAAAATATGACGGTAAAAATAGAACCTTCCACAATCTCTCTAGAACCCGTTACGAGCCCAGACTACCATCGCAATCGACCAAGTGAACAGAACCAGAGTGGCGACCCAGCCTAATGACAAAATATCCATCGTGCTTTATGAGTAATGATTAAGAAATGACTCCAAGGTTTATGATAATTCAATTTGAACCGTCTTTGACCACCAGGAGCGAAAGTCGTGAACTCTTCCTTTGACCCCACTGACGCTGAACGGATCGAATCCCTGAAAGCGGCTATCCTGGGGGGATTATCCCTAGCCTTAACCTATTGTGCGATCGCGCTGTTGCACTCACTGCTTCTATCCACCCCGTCCCCTGCCCTCAGCTTACTGGATGTCCGGGCTAATATAACCCTATTGATCAAAGTCGCGATCGCGTTTTTGTCCGGCTTTTTGTTTGGCGTCACCTACCGCTACGCCATCCGGGATGACCAAAATCCCCAACTGAAAGCAGGAGTCGTGTTAGCGTTTGGTTTGGTACGGGGTTTGGCGGTAATAGAGGGACAGCCGGATATCACCGATACCTTTTGGGTTTGGGGTATCTTAGTCATCGAGAGTCTCATCGAATTTGCGATCGCCCGTTTTACTCTCGATTGGGCAATTCAGCGCCATTGGGTCAAACCCTTCACGTCAAGCTGAGTTCCTCAAACTCCGGATACCCATACATCTGCATCCGATCAATAGCGGCGAGGACTTTATTATTTGCCGCCTCTGAGAACAAGCACTGACAAACTAACTGGGCGACATCGGCGCGATGAATCGTTCCCGCCACCTTTTGATTTTCTGTCACCACACCCGTTCCGGTTGCAGGTTCTGACTTCAACCCACCGGGTCGAATCACAGTATAGGTCAGTCCGCTATCCTTCAAATAGTTCTCTGCTTGTTCTTTTTCAATGAGTACAGGCTTCAACGTGGTCAACGCTTGGGGGGGTAAGGCGATCGCACTCTCACCACTCCCAATCGAGGAAATTAGGATAAACTTTTGTACCTTAGCCTTGAGTGCCGCATCAATTAAATGCTTGTTGCCCAAGAAATCCGCTCGTTGACCCTCTTTGGGTAAGCCGCCTATCGTACTAATCACCGCCTGAATCGGTTCATCTCCCAGCATGGTGTGTTCAACCGTTACCGCATCTAGGGCATCTCCCATCACCACCTGAATCCCCATCGCTTCTAACTCTGGGCGAGAGTCTGGGGAACGCAACAGGGCTTTAACCTTCTGGTTTTGCTCAACCAGGTATTTGGCGATTTCTCGACCCACCCCGCGACTAGCGCCTGCCAGAAAAATATAAGACTTATCTGTTTCAATCATCTGTCCTTCCTTAGAGAAAATTCGTTTCCTGTTTTCACTTTAATTTCACAATTGCCCATTATCTTAAAAATAACTGTGATCCAGTGGAGAATAATCGAGTTATCGGGTGTAACTAGCGCTTTGATCTAAGCAAAATCTTGACAAAATTAGGCTCTGCCCTAAAATTTAGATAAATTCCGGCAATTTTCGTGGACATTCTCACGAAAACTTCGGTAAAGTGAAGATTCAAGAAAAAGCGCCACTGAATTAAGCTGTTAATTCAGCAACGCCTGACAAATTGAGTTTTCTAGTCCTGGCAAAAATTATAACAAATTGTGACGGCAAAGGCTTAACTGTCCTTTTGCCGTCATAGTTGTTGGTTGTCTTTTGTCTGACGTTTTCTGGTTAACACTACATCCAGATTAACTACCCCTTTTTGGTGGAGTAAGGGTTTGGTAACCAAACCCCTACTAAACACCATACCCCCGTGCAGACGCCCATTGTGCAATATCTTGACGCTGAATTGCAGCAGCCATTAAATCAGGAAACTGGTCAGGCGTGCAAGCCATGGCTGGGATACCCAATCCGGCAAGTTTTTCGGCTATCCAATGATCATACATGGGCGCACCTTCATCATTGAGGGCAAGCAGTGTGATCAATTGAACTCCTAATCCCACCAATGCCGCCACGCGCTTAAGCATTTCTTCCCGGTTTCCCCCTTCATATAGGTCACTAATTAACACTAAAATAGTGTCCTGAGGACGACGCACCAGTCCTTGGCAGTAGGTGAGGGCGCGGTTAATATCGGTTCCGCCTCCCAGTTGAGTACCAAAGAGTAAATCTACGGGATCTGGCGCGGCGTCGGTTAAGTCTACAACCGACGTATCAAATACGACAATTCGGGTTTGTACTGCCCTGAGAGAGGCTAGCACCGCCCCAAAGATTCCCGCATAGACGACAGACGTTGCCATAGAACCACTTTGGTCGATGCAGAGGATAATATCTTGTAAAGAACTGCGTTTGCGTCCGTAGCCGATTAGGGTTTCGGGGATAATTGTGCCGTATTTAGGTTGATAATGTTTTAGGTTAGCCCGGATAGTGCGGTTCCAGTCGATTTCATTATGGCGGGGACGGCGGTTGCGAATGGCACGGTTGAGGCTACCGATTATGGCTTGGCGGGTGGGGTTGGTTAATTTACGCTGCAATTGTTCAACGACTTGACGTACCACACGGCGGGCGGTTTCTTGGGTTTTGCTGGGCATAATGCTACTAAGGGATAGTAGATTTGCCACGAGATGAACATCCGGTTCAATGGCTTCTAGCAGTTCCGGTTCCAGCAGCATCTGTTGCAGGTTAAGGCGTGCCATTGCATCTTTTTGCATCACCTGTACGACTGATGAGGGGAAATAGGTGCGAATGTCGCCTAACCAACGGGCAATATTGGGGGAAGAACTCCCAAGTCCACCACGGCGGTCAGAATCGTAGAGGGCGCTGAGGGCATTATCAATGGCTTGATCCGTTGGATTGAGGGTAAAGGAATCTGCGGCTTCTCCCTGACCATTCTCCTGACAAATACCATCGGCGTCTCCACCCCCTAAGAGAAGTCGCCAACGGCGTAGGCGTTCTGGCTGGGTCATCGTTTCTAGTAGCAATTACCGGATGCTGATTGAGTTATTGTATCGGATTGAGTGGAGAAAAGCTGTGCGATCGTGTAAATCACCCTCTAATCATTAACTCAGTTGCTGCGTTTGTTAGTCATTCTCTCCTTTATCGTCGCTAACCTTGTCCTCATCATCAAGGTTTTCGCCAGTCTTTACCCTTAACTGGTCAAACAGTTCTTCAAGCTGGCGCTGCCTTTTTTCCAGCCGTTCCACTTCTGATCGGTAATGAGCCAACTGAATCGCGTTCTCCTCTATCAGATAAACCAACGTCCTCTGTCGAGTACCAAGGTAGGCACCTTCTGCATTTGGGAAGCAATCGGTTCACTTGCCTTGAAAGAAAGCCCCTTAGTCTGTGTTGGATAGAACGTTCCTTTTTTCCAGTTGTCTTTTTGAAAGCGGATGGATTTAACCGGTTCACGCACTGAGCGAAATTTGGCATCTCCCCCTGATTTTTTCGCGGATTTATGCGCTTCAAACGCCTGAAATACAGCCAACTGGCGTGGGTTGTATGGGGTTTTATTTACCCAAGATGGAGCCAAACCCATCACCGTTTTTCTTAAGTCGTATTTACCAATTTTTTGGGCTTTAAGTATGGCGATTGCCTGATTAAAGCACCATCGAGCCGCTGATATCCAGTGAAGCCAGGTTTCAGCTAAGGCTGTCTCTGGGTAGACTCGAATCTTCCTTGATAGCAGATTTGTACTTCCTGAGTCCGTACAATCGGCAACTGAAGACGTGGACGATGGCAAGGATATCTTCAACCATTTCTCGCTCTGGAGATAAGTCACTTCGGTTGAGAACCACGAGTTGACAATCTTTTTGTTGACAAAACCATTCGATGAGGTCAAGACCAAACCGGACGAGTCTATCTTTGTGACAGACCACAACTTCTTTGACATTTCCTGACAGGACTTGTCCCAAAAGGGATAAAAGCCCTTTGCGCTTGTAGTTAAGTCCTGAGCCAATTTCTTTGATGAGTTTTCCGTCTGTAAACAATGATTGCAAGTAGTCGGCTTGTCGCTCCAGGTCTGATTTTTGCTTGTATGAGCTAACTCTGGCGTAGAGAATTCTGATTCTTGTATCGCCTTCTGGATTGACGACGGAATCGATATCGTACCGTCGATGACCCGCAGGAGTTCTAATTGTTCGTATTTTGTCGTCTCTGTCCCAGTTCCTAAGTGTTTTTTCCGAGACTTGGAGAACTTGAGACGCTTCTCTCGGTGTGACATATCTCATTGTTGATTCTGTTGGCTTCCTCAATATCTTACCGGATTGAGGAATATAATTCCGGAAAAATATAGAAATTACCTGCAAATCATGCTTTAGTCATTAGCATTCTCTCCTTCCTTATCGCCAACCTTGTCTTCCTCGTCGAAGTCTTCACTGGTTTTTTGCTGCAAATCCCGGTCTAGCTGTTGAAGACAGCTAAGCCGCGCCCTCAATCGAGGTAACTTCTGTTCCAGATATGCCAATTCCTCTTGGGTTTCCAAGATTAATTGGCTGAGGATTCCCCCAGATATTTCGCCTTTTGAAATGCTTGTAAGTCTTGTGGATTTTGGACTCTGGATATTTGGGTGATCAGTTCCGTGCGGGTCATTCCCAGACTGGCTGCTAGCTGATTGAGGTTTTCCCAATCCTGGGGTTCAAGCCGTATCCCGACGCTGATCGTCTTCCGGT
>NZ_JAVJQP010000108.1:0-114704 GCF_040218875.1 Coleofasciculus sp. D1-CHI-01 | reverse complement strand
GGACGGGTTTAGCCTCAATTGTCCCTAAACCCGACCCTACAATTGTCCCTAAACCCGCCCCTACAATTGTCCCTAAACCCGCCCCTACAATTGTCCCTAAACCCGCCCCTACAATTGTCCCTAAACCCGCCCCTACAATTGTGGCTAAACCCGTCCTGATAATTGCGGCTAAACCCGTCCTGATAATTGCGGCTAAACCCGTCCTGATAATTGAGTGATGTGGAGGGAATAATTTTGACTAAAATTAATTGGTATGCTGTCGGCACATTAATAGCAATTGGCTGGTTAGGACAAATTAATTCAACCGCTTGGGCAACGTCTCAGGGAATAACAGAACCTTCAGTACCAACTGCCAAACGAGAACATGCTCAACTTCCCACCTTGCCACCTCCACAAGAAATTAATAGTCCCACAGAGGACGTAAATATTAATGTTCCCAATCCCTTTGCGCCACCGCCACCCCTCGGTTATCCAGAAGAATCACCGCAAAGAGTCCCGGATACTCAATTTAATGAATATGTTCTCGGTATTGGTGATTCCATTGCGGTTACAGTAGAACGTTTTCCTGACCTTAATTTTTCCGGCACAATTGATTTACAAGGGAATATCTTAGTTCCCTTAGTCGGTAAAATTAACGTCCTCGGACTTACTCCCGACCAAGTTGAAGCAAAACTAGCCGCCGCGTATAGTGAATTTGTGGTTGACCCCGATGTTACCGTAGTTCTAGCCGGATTGCGTCCCGCCACAGTCACCATTGCAGGTGAAGTGACTCGACCTGGCTATTATTCCCTAGCGCCCGGTTCTCAGCTTACGGCGGCTCTACAAGCGGCTGGCGGAACCACGAATCTGGCTGATTTGCGTACTGTCATCGTGCGTCGGCGTTCTCCTGTGGATAATTCGATTATTGAGCAACAGATTGATTTATTTACACCGTTGCAAAATGCGACAGCCTTACCGGATATGCGTCTCCGAGATGGGGATTCTGTAGTCGTATTGGAATTAGAAATCGGTACAACTATGGATTATGACCGCAGTCTCGCCTCTCGCTCAACGCTGGCGACACCGCAAATTACGCTGCGAGTTTTGAGTTATCCTACTGGTCGAATTGGCAACCTGAATTTGCCCAATGGGAGTAATTTTATGGATGCATTGACCTCCCTGGCGCCGAGTTTGGACGATGCGAATTTAAGTGAAATTGCCTTAATGCGGTTTGATCCGGAACGGGGTAAGGTGGTGACACAGGAGATTGATGGGAAAGCAGTCCTCATGGGTGATTTGGCGCAAAATGTCCCCTTGCAGAATGAAGATGTTATTGTGGTTGGTCGTAGCCTTATCGCTAAAATCAACTATGCTTTGCGTTTAGTGACTCGACCCTTTAGTGATTTTCTCGGATTTCGCAACTTTTTTGAAAATGTCGGGAATGTGTTTGGCTCAGGGGATGATAATAATTAGGGCTTGCTAAATAAGCATTGTGGTGAGTGTAGAGACGTAGCATGCTACGTCTGGGAGCTGGGAAGAGATGCAATTTGTTATCCGGACAAGACGTTGCTCGTTGAATGGCTGCGCGATCGCATCCTTTCCGCTATCATCCTACAAGGGTGCTGAGCTAGAATACAAGCACAGACACTTTGACATCATTTATTTCCCTCAATTCAGTATACCCCCATTCGGTGCCTCCTCTCCTAGACTCCGCTTGCACGACTCGTTCAGTTAAATTGCTATGACTATTCCCTTAATTAAACGTTATTTAATCGCCCTTGATCGCTATAAATTTATTGGTATCGGTATTTTTGCTTTAATTACTGGCGGATCGGGCGTTGTGGCGATTATGCCCTCTCCCCCCAGTGCTGTGTCTTACGAAGCGGTTGGAATTTTGTCGGTGACTCCTCCGGTGAGAACCTTTTCGGAAACCGGAACCCAAATTCAGCAGCAGGGGGTGCAACTGGGAAAGGAGAATCTTTTAGAGGAGAACGTGATTAAAGCCACATCTATCGCTGTGGGCGCTGATCCAAAACAGATAATTGATAATGTAGATTTGAAGTTCGACAAGTCTGTAGGAGAGGGAGAAGGGGCGATTCCATCAATCATTGGAGTGTTTTACAACGATGATGATCCGGAGCAAGCCGCCAAAACTGTAGAAGTGCTGATGCAAAAAATGATCGAGCAAAGTCGTTTGATTAATACTGGACGACTGCAAGCGATTATTGACTCAATTGAAACACGCTCAGCGGAGGCGGAAAACGAATTAAAACAGGCACAAGAAGAACTGGAAACCTTTAACCGGATTGAAGGCGCTGCCTTAGCCTTAGCTGAAGATAACAGCTTGCTGGCACAAATTAATGCCAACCAACAACAGCAACGCCAAGTGCAACAGACTCTAGAAGGAATTGAGAGTCAGATGGCTAGCTTGCAGAGGCGGTTGGGGTTGACGGCGGATCAAGCTTATACCAACTCAGCCCTGAGCGCTGATCCCACCATCGCTGGCTTGCGCGGACAATTGCAACAAATTGAAACTCAGGAAGAACTGCTCAAGAGTCAAGGGTATAAAGACCAATACCCGAATGTGCAAGAGTTGCAGCGACAGCAACGCACGTATGAGGCGATGCTGGCACGACGAGCCGCTGAGGTGATTCAGGGGAACGGCAGAGGTGAAGCTTTAACCCCGCCGCAAATCCGAGCCGATAGCAGCCTTGACCCAGCTAGGAAACAGTTAGCTGATACATTGGTGTCATTATCAACTCAACGCGATACCCTGCAAGATCAACTGGAAACTACTAAAAGAATTGGACAGGAACTGCTCCAAGACTATCAACAGATTCCCACCAAGCAGCTTGAGCAGGTAAGGTTGGCGCAGCAGTTTCAGCTCAAACAAGACTTCTACAACAGATTACAGGCATCACTCATCGACGCCAAAGCCGCCGAAGCGGAAACCGTGAGCTATCTTAGCGTTGATCAGCCTCCGAATGTCCAGAAGAAAGGTGGGAAAGAATCAACCAATCCCATTGTCATCCTCGCCGGGGGAACCTTTGTCGGCTTAGTCGCGGCGGCTGGTGTGATTCTCATCCTAGCTATCTTGGATAGCAAACTCTACGCGGCGAAAGAAATCCAGCAACTGCTGGCACAACATGATGTCCCTGTCTTGGCAGAATTGCCTGTGGTGATGAGCATTGACCCAGATTTGGGACAAACGGGTATTTTACTCAAGTCAAGTTCACCTTATTTAGAGGTATACGAACGGTTCCGCAGTAAGCTTTGTAGTGGAGAGCATAAATCCTTGAAGGTGGTGTTAATCGCCAGCACGGTTAAGGGAGAAGGCAAAAGCACCACTGCTTATAATTTAGCGATCGCGTCAGCCCATGCGGGTAAGCGTACTCTATTAATTGAAGCCGATTTGCGCTCATCCTCCCAAGCCCATTTCCACCACGTCACCCCTGAACCGGAAGCGACGACCCAACCCTTACCCTACTACGGGTCTAAGAGTGCCTGTATTCAATTAGCCCCGAATATTGAGAATCTCTATATCGTACCCAGTCCCGGACCCCAAAAACAAGCCGCCGCGATCCTAGAATCGCGAGAATTTCAACAGCTTATCACTGATGCTCGCAGTCGCTTTGACTTTGTGGTCATTGATAGTCCGGCGCTCTCCCTGTCCAATGATACCTTGTTACTCGAACCCCTAGCTGATGGAATGGTACTCGTCACCCGTCCCGGCTACAGTGAGAAATCAATCCTGAATCTGGCAGCTCAAGAATTAACTGAAGCCGAGCCATCAGCGTTATTAGGGGCGATTATCAACAGTGCAGATACGTCGATTCCAGTCAGCGCTACTGAGGTTGAGGAGGATATTGAACTGGAGTATGAAGACGAAGACGAAGACGCTTTTGAAGATGAGGAATTAGAAGAAGAACAAGAGGAGCCAATTCCGACAGGGGCTACACGCTCTTGATGTCATTCGTCATTTGTCTTATGTCATTTGTTGATTGGGGAAGTCACTTTGGTAGGGGCGCTTTCGCTTTGCGCCTGATTCAATGGTAAAGTCGAGTCCAAAATTTTAGCTGTGTCAGTCCAGTAGGCAGAACCTTCTCGTACTCGCAATGGAGAACCCGAAGGGTAGAGTAATCCAATTGTTGGGTTAATCGGTTGGGTTTCGCGATCGCAAGTGTCCAACCGACACCCGACACCCCACACCCCACACCCTCATTAATACAGATTATAGAAAATACAGATGATAGAATAGAAATGTTAAGTTTTTTATACTCTATTAATCTCTGTGGTTTGGCAACTCTCCTCATTACCGGAATCCCCATCGATACCCAATCAAGACCGTCTTTCCCGTTGGAGAGAAAAACTCGTTGACAATTTGCCCCAAACCAAAAGAATTACCCAGCAGATCATCACCGCGATTGGCGTTGGTTTACTCTTTAGCTGGCTGCATGTCCCCGTCGGTTGGCTACTGGGTCCGATGCTGGTGGGAATTGGCTATGCTATCAGCTTAGGACGCCGCCAACCCTTACCTTCAAGTTTTAAACTCATCGGACAAATTGTTGTCGGTTTAGTTACAGCCACTCGCTTTTCTCCAGAAACCATTAGTGTGGCAACAACCTACGCCGTACCTTTGTTACTCTGTGTTTTGCTCACCGGAAGTCTGAGTTTATTTAATGGATATCTCTTAAGTCGTTGGGCTGGGATTGATCGCACCACCAGTTTACTCGGATTTATACCGGGTGCAGCGTCCAGCATTGTGGTTATGAGTGAAGAAATGGGAGCCGATGCGATCGCAGTTGCTCTACTTCAATATATCCGAGTCTTGCTGGTTGTGTTACTCATGCCCAGTGCGGCTACTCTTCTGGTTCCCGCCAACCCCGATACGCCAGTCACCACCACTGTCGCCCCAACCAGCACCTTAACAAGTTTACCCTTAGCGTTGAGTCTTTTAATTCTAGTGGGGTGCGGTATCCTGGGAATTTGGGCAGGAAAGCGATTCCGTCTACCTTCCCCTGGATTTTTCGGTCCGTTTCTAGTCGGACTAGCGGCGTTTTGGGCATTGCCCAATCCAGTGCAAATGCCTCAACCTTTATTTGCGGGTGGACTATTGCTGATTGGATTATCGGTTGGGGTACAGTTTGACTGGCAAACCGCCCGTAAACTCTTCAAAGCCGTCTTAATTGAAATTGGGTTAGTCACTGGGTTAATTATCACCTGTTTAGGGATTGGCTATGGCTTTCATTGCATCACCGATGTGGATATGGCAACGGCTATTTTAGGATTCACGCCGGGAGGAATCGAGGCAATGGTGGCTACCGTAATGCAGTTAGGAGGGGACACCGGATTGGTATTAGCCATGCAATTAACCCGGATGTTAAGTATCATTATGATTGCACCCTGGTTAGTGAAGTTTTTGGTCAAGCGTGCCAAAGCTTCAGATGACCAATACCTATAGCATCGAACCCGTTATCAACCAGGAAAAATTCACCCTTACGCCGGATTTTGACGCTGTTGCATCGGGAAAGTAGAACGCAATATTTCATCCACAGTCTCTAGCGTTAGTGCTTGTTGATCAGCCAAGGCTTTAATGGTTTGAGTGATTGCCTGAATTTGGAAGGGGTCGAAGTCTAATCCCAGTTGACTGGCGCGATTGGCAATGGCATGACGCCCTGTAAGTTTATGATTAATTAAAAAGGAACGGGATAGTCCAAAATCATTGGGATCAATGGCTTCGTAAGTCTGGGGATTATTCAGCATGGCTTTAGCATGAACTCCCGCCTTATGGTTAAATGCGGCTGAACCGATAATATAGTGGTTAGCTGGAATTGCCATACCCACTTTATCGGCGACAAGTTGATGCAGTGCTGCCAGTTGAGGGAGGCGATATTTCCACTGCAATTGTTCCGGGTTAAGCGTGTAGAGACGGGCGATGAGCCCAGCCAGGGGGGTGATCCCATTCCGTTCTCCAATTCCCAATACTGTAGTATTGATATGAGTTGCACCGGCTTCTAGGGCGGCGTAGCTATTCGCGATCGCACAACCTGTGTCATTATGACCATGGAATTCAATATCAGTATTTGTATGGTGGCGCAGTGTCTGGACTAAATTAAAGACTTGATTGGGAGTCGCGACACCGACGGTATCCGCTAAACCGAAACGGTTCACCATGCCGAGTTTATCGATAGCACAATACACCTGGAGTAAATCCGGAAGCAAACTGCGAAACGAATCTTCTGTAGAAAAGCGCAACTCTGTTTCAGGACTTTGATCATGGATAAAGGTAATAACGTCTGTTGCCCGATCAACAATTTGATTTATACTCTTTCCATGACCAAACTGGCGCAGAAAACTGGACGTACCAAAAAACAGATTAATCCCATGAACGCCTGTATCGAGTGCTACTTTTGCATCCTCTAAATGACAGCGAATATGGGTCAGCACTTTGGTGTACAACCCCAATTGAGCTAAATGCTGACAATCTTGACGGGATTGCGGTGAAGCACAAGGGGAAGTAACTTCAATATATTCAACGCCGAACTGGTCAAGCGCCCTGGCAATTTCTATTCTATCCTGTGATGAAAAGTTAGCCCCACAAAATTGTTCTCCTTCCCGTAAAGTCGTTTCTATAATTGAAAATTGACTAGGTGACATTGATGTTGTCCTTTCCTTTGTGGTAACTTCTCACATCCATATCTATAGTATCGGAGCGTTTCAGGGCGGATTGCTTCTTAAACTACTGATTTTATAAATCTTTTCAACCTGTACCACCCTGCAAAAATTTATCTAGATTTAACAATCAATAGGGTATAAATCACTACAATATGCTTATTCTCAGATCGGGTACTCTGCTAAGTAGGTGGACACATTAAAGTTAACGGTTGGCAACGGCGAACAGAAACCAGTAAGGGTTTGAGGGGGATTTACAAAACTTAATGATCGTGCCGTTGTATGCCAGTCCGACTACTTAATCAGGAAATAAATTTGTCTGTCAAAGCTCAAGTAAGAATCGAACTTACCAGGTAAATTCTTGAACCCGTTTTAACGGGTTTAAGCTTTTAGCCCCAACTTTAGTTGAGGGCTTACAGCGCTTGAGGCTGTACCTCATCAACCACCAAATCTGCTGTAATTCTTTTTCAACTAGCTATTTTTCATTTTCCCGGAATTCGCTACTATTTTAGTCACCCGGCTAAACGGGGAAAAATATAATTGCCAAACGCTGTTGAACTCTTCCTCAGCCAATCCCACTGAAAAACTTTCCGGTTCTTTGGGAACATATAACGTTCCCGCTAGATAGTCCCAAATTGGAAAGATTAGTCCCAAGTTTTTATCAAAGTGTTTCTCTAATTGACTATGATGAATCTGATGCATAGCTGGACTGACTAGGATATGATTCAGATGCCAACCATAGGAAATCCAAACATGGAAATGGCGAAGATTTGAAGTCAGATGAAATATATAAACAATAACACTGACACCTGTTATAGTAAAGGGTTCAACCTCAGCCTTAAACGTATATCGGAATAAACCTGTAACCAACCCCAGCAAACAGGCTTTGCAGGTATAAATGATCATATCATCGACGGGATGATCTCGCTTTGCGGTTACGGGGGTTAGCACTTGGGCTGAGTGGTGAGTTTTATGGAATTCCCACAGAATGGGTACTTTATGTAACAAGTAATGTGCCAGAAAATAGCCAAAATCTATGGCGAAAACGACGGCAATTGTATAAGCGATTTGAGCGGTAAAAGTTACGTCCGGTTGTATTCTCGGTTCCCTGAAAATTCCGTAAAAGGATTGAGTTGTCAGTTTGGCTACTATTTCCGTTACACTAATCAGTAGCGTCAGACTGATAACGGTTTTTATCAGCCCATTAATGCAATAACACTGATAGTCTAAGATTGCCGATTTGTGAGTGTAAATTGAGTGAGGGAAACAGTAACTCAGTAAACCTCGCCAAGAAAAATTGACAGGATGTGGATGAGAGATTCGGTATAATCCCAAAAGCAGAATTAAACTGAATAAAATATAAATCCAGTAAAAATTGTGGGCGCTGTCAAATAGAGGAATAGCTAGGTCAATTATTTCCTTGACGGATTCTGGAAGTGAATGAAACACTTCTTTGACCGAATCAATCATGATTTTTTATTGATTTTTACTTATCTCAAGGTTCAAGAAAGATTTTGGGAATCCCAAAACGATGGCTTGGTATCATCAGAGAATAATCCTAACAAAGGACCCAGAATAGCCCCAAAGATAAACCCGCCAGCATGCGCCCAGTAAGCGATACCACCATTTTCCATCCCCACATTGGCGGGGGCTTCTAACATGGCTAATCCATTAAACGCTTGCTGCAAGAACCAAAATCCCAGAAAAAATACAGACGGTAATCTCAGCGTGGTGAAAAAGAAACCGAGGGGAATTAATGTAACCACTTTAGCATTGGGGAACTTAAGAATATAAGCACCCATCACGCCCGCGATCGCACCACTGGCACCCAGAGACGGAATCCCCGATTGGGCGGAGAAAAACCACTGGGCTAAACTGGCTAATACGCCACAGGTTAGATAAAATATCACAAACTTGAACCGACCCAATTCTTCTTCAATATTATTGCCAAAAATCCAGAGAAATAACATATTGAATCCCACATGAGTAAACCCCGCATGGAGAAATTGTGCTGTGATTAACGTCAGCGGTTCAGGTATCGGCTGATTTACCGTAATTCCGTTCAAACTCGCTGTCAATTCCTTGGGAACAACGGCAAATAGATGGAAAAATACATCGAGTTGTTGAGGACTTAACGTTAGCTCAAAAATAAAAATTAGTACATTTGTCGCAATCAGAATATAGGTAACATAAGGTGTAATTTTGATTGGATTTTCATCTCGTAATGGAACCACAAGCCTCTTTCTCCCTGATAAATCAACAATTAATTATTTAAGTAGGTTGATGGATACAAACAATGACAAATGACAAATGACGTAGCTTGCTTCTCAAGGGTAGCGAGTATGACGAATGACAAATGACAAATGACGAATGACAAATGACAAATTAATCTTCAGACAATAATCCAAATAAAGGACCAAGGATGGCTCCGAACACAAAACCGCCAGCATGCGCCCAATAAGCAATTCCTCCAGTTTCCGTCCCCAAATCCGTTTGCATACTGACACTCGCCACGCCACTAAACGCTTGTTGGACAAACCATAATCCTAAGTATAAAACAGCAGGTAATCGAATGGTGGTGACGAAATACCCTAAAAAGATCAAGGTATTGATTTGAGCCCTAGGAAACCTGAGAATATAGGCACCCATCACTCCCGCGATCGCACCACTCGCCCCCAGAGATGGAATCCCTGATTGCATGGAGAAAAACCACTGGGACAAAGCGGCTAGTATACCACAAGCAATGTAAAAGATGAAGTATTTAATATGACCCAGGCGCTCTTCAATGTTGTTGCCAAAAATCCATAAAAACAACATATTGCCACCAATATGCAAAAACCCCCCATGGAGAAACTGAGAACTTATCAAGGTCAACCATTCTGGCACGGGTTGATTGACTGAAATCCCCTCAAAGCTAGCGCTTAACTCTTTGGGTACAACCGCATACAGGTGGAAAAATGCATTAAGCTGGGGTGGTGTTAAAAGTAATTGATGGATAAAAACCGCAATATTTGCAGCAATGAGCGCGTAGGTTACATAAGGAGTAATGCGCGTCGGATTATCATCACTAATGGGGAACACAGTATGAATTATGAATTATGGAATCTCAAAGACAGTATTTGAGTAAAATTATACCAATTGCCTTTTCAGCGGCGATGCCCGACTGCCCATTCCTACGATACCCTACAGGGGGATTCGTTGAGCAAAACTGATAAGAACACTTTATCATATTAATTGGCAATCTCAATCACTTCAGGCAGATTGAGGAACCATCAGGGTGAATGAGTGGCTGTTGGAGTCAGGTTTTTGTAACGTTAAAGGCTAAGAGTTCTTACCCTTTAAGAATACCCCCTTAGCTGAACATCTAAATTCATGGACTTACTAGAGTACCAAGCCAAAGCCTTATTCCGCGAGATCGGCATTCCCGTCTTGCCCTCTCAATGCATCGACCATCCCAGAGATCTCAAGCAGTTAGACATTCCCTATCCCGTGGTTCTCAAATCCCAAGTCCCCAAAGGGGGGCGGGGTAGAGCGGGTGGTATCCGGACAGTGGAAAATACAATTGACGCGATCGCCACCGCACGGGCTATTTTTAATCTATCCATTCTCGGTAAATATCCCAACGTGCTGCTAGCGGAATCCCATTATGATGCTGAGCAAGAATTCTATCTAGCGGTTATCCTGGACTACACCTTGAGACGCCCCGTTTTGTTGGGTTCATGCCAAGGTGGTATCCATGTAGAAAACGTCATGGCACAGATGCAGCGAGTCGCCGTCGAGGAAGATTTTTCTCCCTTTTACGCCCGACGTCTAGCCTTCAAAATGGGACTGCAAGGTGATCTGATCGAATCAGTCAGCGATATTGTCCAGAAAATGTATCAACTTCTGATCCAAAAAGACCTGGATTTAGTGGAGATTAATCCCCTTGGCGTCAGTGCTAGCCATGAAGTCATGGCGCTAGATGGCAAAATTGCTGTCAATGATCACGCTTTGGGACGCCAATCCGAGTTGGCGAACCTCGCATCAAGCCTCACCCACACTCCCCAACCCGCCGACCAACCAACGGATCTGCAATGGACGGATAGTCAGGGAAATATTGGTATTTTGTGTAATAGTCCTTGTCTTGCTGCTGCCACATTGGATTTAGTGTACAAAGCCAAAGGTAAGCCAGCAAGCTGTTTAATTGTAGATGGTTATGCCAGTTGGGATGTACCGTCCGCCGCCTCTCCCGTCCAACAGTTACAAAATGCCTTGCAGCAATTGACGGACACTCAAAACATCCAAGTTGTCTTAGTGAATATTTTGAGCAACGAAGCAGCTAGTGAAGCCGTGGCTGAGGTAATTGCCACTTATCTACTATCGAAAGATGAAAATAACTCCGGAGTCAGTGCAGTAGATCCCGCCAAAACACCAGCTACAGGAAAATTGCACTCCCGTGACTCACGCAATCGTCGCCGCCGCCATCTCACTCCGAAATCTTTATCTAGGACAGAGTTACCTCACCTAGTCATTCGCTTAGCTAACGGCAAAATAGACACTATCCAAGACCGTTTAGCGGCACTCCCTGTACACTGGATGGGTAACTTGGATCAGGCAGTGGCACAAGCGATTTCTCTGGCAAGCTGAAAGAGTTGTGAGTGTGTAGGGGCGGGTTTCACTATTATCGTTTTTTTCCGCCCCGATGTGACTCAACCCACCCTGACTGAATTGGGAATGCGATCGTTGTGCAACATAAGACTTAGCTTGCTAGGAGAGAAGTGAGTGTGACGAATGACATAAGACGAATAACCAGTACTTATCGGTATCCTATAGTTAACCCCTTGCGCCAAACCTTTACTGATATTGTTGATCGCATCTACTACATTGCTGCATCCAACGCCTATGAAATTCACACCAGACATGAAAATCCTGGTTCAGGGCATCACCCAACCCATCGGTTCCTATTATGCCGCCCGCATGAAAGCTTATGGTACGAATCTAGTGGCTGGGGTTAGTGCAGGTCAGGGGGGACAGACATTGCATGGGATTCCCGTCTTTGACCTCGTAGAAGAGGCGTTATCCGAAGTTGGATATTGCGACGCCACGGTTATTTTTGCCGAATCCTACAGCGCCTTGGATGCAGCGTTAGAAGCAATAGACGCTGGCTTGTCACCCATTATTCTAGTGACTGGTGGTATTCCACCTCTAGATATGATTCACTTGCTAGCCAAAGCCCAAGCCAGGGAAACCCTGATTGTTGGACCGAGTAGTTCTGGGATTATTGTGCCAGGAAAACTTTTACTGGGGACTCAGGAGTGTGAATTTTATACGCCCGGTACAATTGGTGTGATTAGCCGAGTTAGTACTCTCACTTATGAAGTGGCTTTAGGGTTAACCCAAGCTAAACTTGGACAATCCATCGCCGTGAACCTCGGTAGTGAAGCCATTATCGCTTCGTCATTTCGTCAGTGGCTGGAGATTTTAGCCCAGGATAAACAGACAGAAGCGATTGTCTTAGTGGATCAGACGGGGGGTGATAGTGAAGATGAAACCGCAAAGTTTATTGCCCAAGCCATAGAGAAACCTGTTATTGCTTATGTCGCTGGACAATATACCCCTGAAGATAAACAAGTCGGGGATACCAGTGCCATTATCGCAGCTCAGTTATCAGGACCGATCGCGAATACGACAACGGCTCAACATAAGGTGGCGGCGTTCAAACAGACAAATATACCTGTAGCTGAGTATCCGTCCCAAATTCCAGACTTGGTGAAAAAGGCGCTTAAATATCATTAGCCAGGAGCAGAGGAAGCAGAGGAAGCTTGTAGAGACGTAGCATGCTACGTCTGGGAGCTGGGGGATAAAAATCTAAATTAGAGTTCGCCGCCATCAGTATGGGAACAGAACTTCAGCGAAAAAAATCAAATAGGGGGTGACACCCCCCACCCCCACAGTGCTATACTGTGTTATGTAGATGCACCCTGATGATCGGGAGAGTCGCCTAGTTTTAGGGCTCTCCTTTTTTGTTTGTCTGGATCAAGGTAGCTGCCAAGATTTATGTGACATCCTCCTACACCGCCACACAAGGGTGGAAAGCCATTTTTTGACCCAATAAGTGCTTTCGTTTTGGTGTCTGTTCGGTCAAAAACAAAAGCACTTTTACCTAAAAAGCAGCATCTCCCCCATCTCCCCCTCACCTCACCACTTATTCAGCAGCCCCTAAATAGGGGGTTACACCCCTCACCCCCAAAATGCTATACTATGTTAAGTAGATGCACCCTGATAATCGAGAGAGCCTATGATGGGCTCTTTTTTTTTCTCTTCTTCAAGAGTAATTGGTCAACTCAGCAACGTAAATAGGGGTGAGACCCCTCAACTAAACGGTCATGAATCCAAGTCAAACGAGTATGACGAATGACGAATGACGATCACAGCCGTTAACTTTAATTATCCCCACCTACTTACCATGACCATGACTTTACCTGAATCAAGCCGATTGCAATTGACCCCAGATTTGAGCATCTGTCGCCTCTTAAATGGCTTATGGCAAGTATCTGGCGCTCATGGACGCATTGAGCCCAAAAAAGCCATCCCCAGTATGTTTGATTATCTAGATGCTGGCTTTACCACCTGGGATCTCGCCGATCATTACGGACCGGCTGAAGATTTTATTGGCGAATTTAGGCGTCAACTGGTGGCGACTCGCGGCGAGGAGGCGTTAGCGAACATACAAGCCTTTACCAAATGGGTACCCCGCCCGGGTCGGATGACTCGACAATGGGTGGAGAAAAATATCGATCGCTCTCGCCAACGGATGGGAATAGATTGCCTGGACTTGTTGCAATTCCACTGGTGGGACTACCGCGATCGCAACTATCTGGACGCCCTCAAGCAGATGGCACAACTGCAAGCAGAAGGGAAAATTAAGCACCTGGCGTTAACCAACTTTGATACCGAACACCTAAAAATTATCATCGACGCCGATATCAATATCCTCTCCAATCAAGTCCAGTATTCCCTGATTGACCGCCGTCCTCAGGTCAACATGGCACCATTTTGTCAAGACCATGACATTAAACTTTTCACCTATGGCACAGTCTGCGGTGGCTTGTTATCAGAAAAGTACTTAGGACAACCTGAACCGGGTGGGGCAGAACTGTCTACGGCTAGCTTGAGAAAATACAAGAACATGATTGATGGGTGGGGCGGTTGGAGTTTATTTCAGGAATTGCTCACCGTACTCCAGGACATAGCCACTCACCATAACGTGAGTATCCCCAACGTAGCCGTGCGGTATATCCTCGATCAGCCAGCCGTAGCTGGTGTGATTGTTGGTGCGAGGTTAGGCATATCGGAACATATAGACGATAATGCCAGAGTATTTACTATGACCCTCGATGCCAAGGATAAGGAGAAGATCGAAGCCGTATTGGTCAAGTCTTATGATTTGTATCAAATCATCGGCGATTGTGGCGACGAATATAGGCGATAAGCCAGAAAAGACAGTCCTGAATCCGTGATCCGGGGAGAGTATATTCTAAACTCAAGAATAACCAGAACGATAGCAGACCAATGGAACACTCTCCCGTTGACGCCCAACCTGATGCTCAATCGGTGTCATCGGCGTCTCCTCATTGGACGCCATTTGATCGCACGATGATGCAACGGTGCATCGAACTTGCCCGCCGTGCCCTCGGACGAACTAGCCCCAATCCTTTAGTGGGTTCCGTCATTGTCCGGGATGGAGCGATCGTGGGAGAGGGATTTCATCCAGGTGCAGGTCAACCCCACGCAGAAATTTTTGCTCTCCGTCAAGCGGGTGACAAGTCTCAGGGAGCGACTATTTATGTCAACTTAGAGCCTTGTAATCACTATGGACGAACACCCCCCTGCACAGAAGCCTTAATTGCCGCAGGAGTCGCTAAGGTTGTCGTCGGTATGGTTGATCCCAATCCTCTCGTGGCAGGTAGTGGGATTGAGCGGATCAAAAAGGCTGGGATTGAGGTTGTCGTGGGTGTGGAAACGGAGGCTTGTCGTCAGCTTAATGAAGCCTTTATTCATCGCATCCTGCACAAGCGTCCTTGGGGAATGTTGAAATATGCCATGACACTTGATGGCAAAATTGCCACCGCCAGTGGTCACAGCGCTTGGGTTACAGGTCAAGAGGCGCGGCGGTATGTGCATCAACTGCGGACGGCTTGTGATGCCGTTATTGTGGGGGGTAATACTGTGCGTCTGGATAACCCTCATCTCACCAGTCACGATACCGATACCCACAATCCGTTGCGAGTGGTCATGAGTCGCACCCTAGACTTGCCGATCGATGCCCGTTTATGGGAAACCGCTGATGCTCCCACGTTAGTTTTGACCGAGATCGGAGCCAATCCGGATTTACAGCACCAGCTAGTGAACAAGGGAGTAGAAGTGATTGAAATGACGCCTCTGACACCCGCCAAGGCAATGGCGTATCTGTACGACCGACAGCTTTCAACGGTGTTATGGGAATGTGGTGGCACTTTGGCAGCCAGAGCGATCGCAGATGGCACCGTCCAAAAAGTACTGGCATTTATTGCTCCGAAAATTGTCGGTGGTATAACAGCGCCCTCACCTGTTGGGGATTTAGGACTAGCAAGGATGACAGATGCTCTGACGCTTGAACAAGTTAGTTGGCGTCAGCTTGGATCAGATTATGTTGTGGAAGGCTATGTGTCATGAATTTATAACATAAGACATAAGACTAAAAAATGCTTGAAGTGACCATTTTCAGCGTGTTAGTCGGCAATCTGGGTTGGCAGTCAGTGGTTGTCAGTACATGGCTGCGCTGGCGACAGATGATCGGGAGTCATCATTATCAGGAGGAGGAAGAGGAGATTGTGATGGGTTTTGAGGCAAAAGAAGACTCAGCGTTATTACAACAGCGACAAGCCAACGGCACGATTGACCGTATGAGCCATCCAGAACAACCTTCAGTAGACCCGCAACTGGTTGGCTGGGAATTCAAGATTGTGCGATCGCACCACGACTTATTTCATAAACCGGCTGTGTTTCAACAACTGTGTGAAGAAGAAGCCTTGGCGGGTTGGATTCTACTGGAAAAACTTGATGATCGGCGAGTCCGATTTAAGCGACTGATTGCGTTACGGAATATCATTGATCCCCAACAGCTACCGTTTGATCCCTACCGTTGTTATTATGGGTCGTCATGGACTGCCCGAAGTGGGTTGGCTCTAGTCGCCGTACTGATCGCGATCGCGATTCCTGCCTATCTGAGCTATACCCTCGTTTCCAACCTGCTACACGACTCTCCAGAGGCTTCACCCCCGTCTCCTTATCCAGATATACCAGCCCAAGATTTCCCACCTGCGCCGTGACGTGATTATCGTTAATCCTACTCTAACCCTTTAGCTTTAACTTAATAAAAATAAAGTGGATACCGCGATCGCACTCGCTCAGGCAAATGCGGCTCAAGCTGAAAACTCGTTAATGTTGATCGGGGAAGATGAACTCTACAACCCAACCATTCTCATTGAAGGCGGTGATGCGATCGCGGGAATGGTACTGGCTGTTCCTTTTGATCCAGTTCAGTAAATAGATGTTAATTTAAAAATTGAGCTTTTTAAAGAAAAATAGAAAAAAGCCAAGTTATCAAACAAAATTATCCTGAAATTGCCAATCCTCACCTGTTTTTTTCACTAAAGTTTAGTTAATTACGCCAAGTTTACATGGCAAAACCGAGTTTTTCCAAGGCGATCGCCAAAGCAGGATCATAGCGTAATTGGTCATGGTAATTGACATCTTCATAACCTAAAGCAATGCCGTAAACTCTTTGAGCAAGTAATTAATGAACTGAATAATCTATATAAGACAAATTTCGATAGTCTTGAAAACATTCTGCAAATCTTGCTGTGATTTTCAGTTTTTTATCTAATTCTGCTAACCAGACGATTCCCGCATTTGAAGTAATTTGACCGCCGTTAAGGTTAGTAAGAAGTTCTTTGCCTTTCTTTTTTCCAAAATTGTAAAAATATCCGTCTTAATTTATCTTTTCTGGCTTGTTAAGGAGGACTCGGATTTAGAGTATTGAAGGAACAACACACTGTTATGTGTGACTGGAGGAGCTAACTGAGGTCAAATCGCTGTCTGCCAAGGCTTTTAGAGTTTGCGATCGCTCTTTGTGTGAGAAATGCGGGCATAGCCCTCTCCTCAGCTAAGTCTCTCTGGCTCCAAAAACTATTACGCTTAACCACTCGCTTGACCCGTTCGATATACTGGGGGGAAATTATTCGCGATCGCGACATGACTCGATAGTAGAGTTAAATCATAAAATTAATAGTCATTTTTCAAATCTTGCTAGACTTTTAATTTTTCGTATAAACTAACAACAGTTTTTTGTTTAAATAGCTTGTATTTGCGCTTAATATAATCTCCTTCTCCCAACTTACAATCAGCGACAAAACGCGATCGCGAATGTGTTCTTTCAAGATATCCACTTTAGCGATATCAACCTGGCAATTGAGTAGCCTTTCCCAATTATTGGTGTCATAATTTATCAATTATCATCCTCCTCAAGCAACGCTGACTCTAACAATCGCTGCCAATCCTCATCGGTTGGCAATAAGCCTTGATATTCCTCTGGCACCTGCGGGTAAAGCTGATACGTCGCCACCCCAATCGGGTTCGTCTTTGACTTCAGACTAAACTCTACCTCTAGCCTATCCTGCTGTGCACAGAGAATAATTCCAATCGAAGGATTGTCATCTGGGGCACGTTCTTGCTCATTCAACACCTCCAGATAAAAATCCATCTTGCCTGCATATTCGGGGCGAAACCGTCCGGTTTTGAGATCAATCGCCACCAAACACTTCAAAAAGCGGTGGTAAAATAACAGATCGAGAAAATACTCATTCTCTCCCAAGGTCAACCGATACTGACTACCAATAAAACAAAACCCATAACCTAACTCAATCAAAAAATCCTTAAGTCGAGCATGCATAATCAAAATATTATGACCCCAAGGAATTTCTGCAACAAGCTGTTTCAGAAATTCAGGTGCTTCAGCATAGGCTTCATAAAACTGCTTGATTAACCACAAATTGCGCGGTGAGAATCCAGTTATTTGAGGAAATTCAGCCTTGAGGTCAGCCGATAGCCGTTCTACAACTGCCTTGCCCCATCCTAACGCCTCCTGCCGCTCTACAATCAACTGCCCCAAAGACCAATACAAGCGAATCAGCGATCGATTAACTGCCCGCGCCGCCTCAATCCGACTTTGAACAACCTGAATTTTAATGTCCCGGAGGAAATCCTGATAGGCGCGATCAAAAGAAGGTTTAATGGTACTCATGTTCAAAACCCTGGATTACTGCGATGACTCGCTAATCTTACAGCCTATCACTAGGGTAGCCGCGATGTCCCTAGGGAATTAATGGAGGTGTTGAAAGCGCGATCGCACATTCTTGACATCTAAATTGCCATTGGTAGGGACACAATACCGGCTAAAGTCGGGGCGGGTTTAGTCGCATCTAGGCGCAACCGAAAAGATAATAGTGAAACCCGCCCCTACACAATTACGTTTTCTACCTCTGCCCCATTATTCACCATATATCTTGTATCCATATATTCATGATAAAAATACAACATGAAAGGGTTAACCTTTCCAAATTCATGGAAGTGTTGAAAGCGCGATCGCACATTGATGTGACCAGTTAAAAGCCTGAGACCCACGTATAGTAAGGATTTCATTTTTGAAAATTGCCACAATATACTTAAACAGATATAACTTAAAAGCTGAACATTTCAACTCACAGCAAATTCCGTAAACTGACGCATATAAGGAGGATGAAACCCAACGACAATATCCTCTTTCAATACACCTAAATCAACTAATTCTTGTCCGATATCAATTTCTGTTACATTTTGCTGAATCCAAATCTTGTTATCCTTAATATCGAGATGTATAAAACAACCATACACGCGCTGTTTGTTATCCCATCCGACCCGAACCAGTTGATAATGATTGTTTTCTGTATCACAGACAACTTGCACCTCTATCTCTCCGTATGAAGGCTTGTATGCAGCATAATCTGTCAGTATCTTTTTGATGCAATTTCGATACATTTCTACTTTTTCCATAAAGCAATTACCTCGTCTTCAATGTCATACACCAACAATGCCAACTGATAATCTTCTATAATAATAATTGCAAACTCACGCTGAAAGAAATCATTATAGGTTGTTAAAGGAATTGCCATGAATAGCTGGCGCTGGGGATCTTTTATTTTCAGGGCTGTACGGTAGTTGATAAATTGTCCAACGGCTAAATGAAAATCTGTTATGGCTGAAGTATTCAAAAAACTCTTAATCTCAACGGCAATTTTCTCGCCCTGCTTTTCTGCAGCAAGCAGGCGTTCTGCCCCCAGATCGATTAACATATCGACTCCACCCACAGTGATGAAAAGTGGGTCATCTGTAATCTCCCAACCATCCTTTCGCAAGGCAATTTCCACAACCTGATGAAATTTATCCTTTTTTGGCATAAAGTCCAGATGACAAATCACTCTAATTATGGTACTACGGCTTTTCCGGATGTACGTCGGTGCGATTTTACAGGGATAATATTTGACCTTGGGTGTGCTACGCCAGTGGTGAACGAATCGATAGTAATGATTCCAGGATGGATCACCCCTTAAATCGCGAGTATTTTTAACACAAAACAATTCTTCCCCATTCTGTTACATTTAGCTTACAGTATTAGAGTGTTTCAGGCTATCAACATGACCAAAACATCTGGTCACACCACCGTTGTCGGCACTCACCCCTACCTTGAACTCAACAATCAAGGTCAAATCCAGCGCTTTTACCTGAACCAAGACACCCATACACTGGGACGCGATCGCACGTTCTCTAACCTCCCCATCCCTCCTCGTTGGGGCGTTATCTCCAACCGCCACGCTATCTTACGCAAAGAGGGTGAGGACTATCGTATTTTCGATGGCGATGGTCAACGTCCCAGTACCAATATACTAGCGTTCCCCTCCAGGATTGCGATACTATCCGCATCGGTCCCTTTAGCCTACTACTACGCCAAGACACCCTGGAATTAGTGGATCGAGGCAATTTTATCCGCCTCGACGCCCATCGCTTAGTGCGTCAAGTGAAGGATAAACAAGGGAGAACCAAAACCATCCTCAGTCAGGTCTCTCTCCCGATTGAACCTGGACAATTTGTCGCCTTGGTGGGCGGAAGTGGTACGGGGAAATCTACTCTATTAAAAACCCTCTTAGGCATTGAACCCACCCAGGAAGGTGGCGTCTTTCTCAATGGCGACAACCTGCGACAGAATTTTAACCTCTATCGGTCTCAAATTGGCTATGTCCCCCAAGATGATATCGTTCATCCGGATTTAACTGTTGCTGAAGTCCTCACCTACTCCTGTCAACTACGATTACCCCCGGATACCAATGTCAAGGCGATCGTGAATCGCACTCTTGACCAAGTTAAGCTAGAGTTTGTCCGCAACAGCTTTGTCCGCGATTTGAGTGGGGGACAACGCAAACGGGTGAGTATCACCGTGGAACTCCTGGCTGATCCCAAACTCTTTTTCCTGGATGAACCCACATCCGGACTTGACCCCGGATTGGACAAGGAAATGATGCAACTCTTACGGGAACTCGCCCATCAGGGACGCACCATTGTGCTTGTCACCCATGCAACCGCCAATATCGAAGTCTGCGATCGCATCGCGTTTCTGGGTCGCGGTGGACACCTGTGCTACTTTGGTCCCCCGCAAGAGGCGATGGACTTTTTTGAAATGCCCTCTGGTGACTTAAAATACTTTGCCGATATTTACATCAAACTCGACCAAGGCAAAACTAAATCAGAAAATGAGCAAACTGTCAAGCATTGGACAGAGAAATTTTTGCATCATTCCGCCCCCTATCAAGCCTATATTCAAGCCTCCCTCAGTCCAGGAAAAGTCACGCCATTCCAACCCCCACCCCGTTCAGGAAGCGGAAGTTCTCCCCTGAACCAACTCAGGCTATTGAGTCAACGCTACCTAAAACTGATTCTTCGCGATCGCCGCAGTCTCGCCCTCTCCTTACTCACCGGAACCTCTTCCCCTTCCCTTTAAACCCACGCCCGTTTATGAGCCAACCTGGGACAACCTGCGACTCAATTGGGGTATCCTTTGTGTCCATACCGTTGTTTATCTCGCGATCGCGCTTTGGTTACAGAAGCGTAAGGATATTCTTTGATACTCTCCCTGAGAGGGGTTTGGAGACCAAACCCCTACGTTAATAATTAACGTGATGCACCTCAATTAATCACAATTTGACTTAAATATGAAGGGGTGGCTTCGTCACCTTCAACCCGGCTTCTTCTTGCACGTATTCCTCAATGTCAATCGTGACCGGTTCAACCTTCCAGATATCTTGACAATACTCTCGGATTGTGCGGTCTGAGGAAAACTTGCCGGTGCGAGCTGTATTCAAAATGGACATGCGAATCCAATTCTCTTGATCGCGATAGGCGTGACTGACGCGATCTTGACAATCGATATAGGCTTGATAGTCGGCAAACAACAGATACTCGTCTTTGTAGAGGAGTGAATCCACAATTGGCTTAAACAAGTCCGGATGTTCAGGACAGAAGTCACCCGCAGCCATGCGATCAATTACTTCTTTTAATTGAGCATTACTATGGTAGTAGTCCATCGGATTGTAGCCCCGGGATTTCAAGTCATAGACCTCTTGTGCGGTTAAACCAAATAAGAAGAAGTTATCAGCCCCCACAGCTTCCCGAATCTCAATATTTGCTCCATCCAGAGTGCCAATGGTTAGCGATCCATTCAGGGCAAACTTCATATTGCCTGTACCGGAAGCTTCTTTACCCGCCATGGAAATTTGCTCGGAAAGATTTGCCGCCGGATAAATCTTCTGACCCAAAGATACAGAAAATCCTTCCATAAATACCACTTTAATCCGACCAGCGACATCGGGGTCGTTGTTGACCACTTTCGCAACAGCATTGATCAATCGGATCACCAACTTCGCCATATAGTAGCCTGGAGCCGCCTTGCCTGCAAAAATAAAGGTTCGGGGCATAATTTCGATGCCCGGATTGCGCTTGATCCGGTTGTAGAGGGTAATGATATACAAGACATCTAATAACTGACGCTTGTATTCATGCAATCGCTTCACTTGCACGTCAAACAAGGAATTTGGATCAACTTCCACATCATTAAATAGCAGAATATAATCCACCAACTCTTGCTTGTGCTGCTGCTTAATCGCGGCAAACCGTTGGCGAAACTCCGGATCATCGGCAAAGGCTTCCAGTTTTTGCAAGTCTTGCAGGTGAGTCACCCAACTATCACCAATTTTTTCCGTGATCAAATCGGAAAGTTGGGGATTACTCAGTAAAAGCCAGCGACGCGGGGTAATGCCATTAGTTTTGTTATTAAATCGTTCCGGGAACATTTCATAGAAATCGTGTAGCACTCGTTCCTTGAGTAATTCTGTATGGAGTGCGGCTACCCCGTTAATGCTATGGCTACCGACACAAGCTAGGTGTGCCATGCGGACGAATTTTTCGCCACCTTCCTCAATCAGGGACATGCGTTGCAACCGTTCCCCATCTCCGGGATATTTGACTTTGACCTGTTCGAGGAAGCGATGGTTAATTTCGTAGATAATTTGCAGATGTCGAGGAAGCAAACGCTCGAATAAGCTGACGGGCCAACGCTCTAGGGCTTCGGCTAGCAGGGTATGGTTGGTATAGCCAAAGGTCTGCTTGGTGATGTACCAGGCTCGGTTCCATCCCAATTGATATTTATCCACCAACAACCGCATTAACTCGGCAATCCCAATCGAGGGATGGGTGTCATTGAGCTGGATGGCGATTTTTTCGTGGAACTGGTCAAAGTTCCGGTGAGTGCGGCGGTAGGTGTTGATGATGTCTTGGAGTGAACAGCTCACGAAGAAATATTGCTGTTCTAGCCGCAGTTGTTGACCCTGAGAGGTATTATCGTTGGGATACAGGACTTTGGAAATATTCTCGGAGAATATCTTGTCTGTCACCGCTCCCGAATAGTCTCCACTGTCAAATACTTGGAAGTTAAACTCTTCAGAGGCACCGGCTCGCCACAGACGTAGACTATTGACCGTGTTGTTATGGTATCCCGGCACAGGGGTATCGTAGGGGGTTCCTAAGACTTTGCGATCGGGAATCCAACGCACCCGATATTGACCTTTCTCATCATGATACCCTTCGGTATGTCCGCCAAACTTGACGACAACGGTTAATTCTGGACGGCGGATTTCCCAGGGGTTGCCGAAACGCAGCCATTTATCCGGATGTTCGACTTGAGCGCCTTCTTCAATACGCTGATCGAAGATACCAAATTCATAGCGAATTCCGTAGCCAACGGCGGGAATTTCTAAGGTGGCGAGGGAATCCAAAAAACAGGCGGCTAAACGCCCTAACCCGCCATTTCCCAGTCCGGGTTCGGGTTCGAGTGCCATTAAGTCATCCAGCTTTAATCCGGATTCTTCTAGGGCTTGACAAACTCGGTCGTACATATTCAGGTTGAGCAAGTTATTGCTTAACTGACGACCCATTAAAAACTCTGCTGAGAGATAATAAACGGTCTTGACCTCTTTTTGCAGGTAGGTTGTCGCGGTATTAATCCACCGATGCAGCAAGCGATCGCGTACCGTGTAAGCCAGAGCCATGTAGTAATCGTAGGGGGTAGCTAAGAATTCGTTCTTGCCCTGGATATAGTACAAGTTATCGGCAAAGGCACGTTTTAGCGTCTCCACCGTCATCCCGGTGCGATCGTCTTCTACTTGAATTTCCGGGAGGCAGACATTCGACTGGATGGGTTGATCGCTATTGGGTTCAAAAACTTGGTTATTCATAGACTGGTTGTTACTGATGACACGATTTAATATCGTTCCCCCTGCTACTCTAGTCTCTAAAATTGGCGATGCCAAGGTGTCAGACGTTGGGGTTTGCTTTCGCTCTATCCGTCAGCTTAACCGCGCCAGACCGCGATCCGGAACGTCTGTGTAAAAATCTGTTATGCCTTGGCGCGAAGACGTTGGTGCAGTCTTTTCCGCCTCAGGTGCGATCGCGCTCGTCAACTGCTCAGTATAATCTCTCCTAACCAAAAATTGATGTAATCCCCTTTTTAGCTGGGGTACTTTTTCCTTCTACCCCTTCTGCCCTAGAGCATTACTGAATTACTGTTTTCCGCATCTTCTGTCTGGGGATAGATGACGGATCACCAATGGGAGACTTCTACTAGCGCCACTTCCTACCCAACTTCTATTTTGTATTGATAGTTACCAAATAGTTTTGGTAAATTTCTGGATTTTATGCTGATTTTATATCAAAAGATACTTTATGAGGCTATGGAATTGATGTATCGTTCATTCTAGCCAATCAGTCTAGCTTTCAAAGCATAATCATTTACTCAACTATCATTCAGTAATATTCGCTACTTATACTTCGCGATTATGACTTTGGACAGAGGTTCTGCGGGAACATTTCTACTGACTGATGACTTGTCTTAGTTAGCGATTCGCGGCTCTGTGGTTAGCAACTGTTTATGAAATCAGGAGATAGGCAATTATGGGTATCAAAACTTGTCTTTGTTGTGGTCATCCCCTCTTACGCCACGTAAGACGGCAAGGTATTTATTGGTTTTGCACAGTTTGCCATCAGGAGATGATTCCCCTGAAGCCAAGCCAGTCACCTATTCGTATCGATACTCTCAAGCTTATGCCAAACAGTCATATTTTGCGATCGCGTCCCCTAGAAACCGTTCAATCTTAGCCTATTTTATGCCTTATAAGCTGTTTGGCATTTAAACCTTAATATCAATAATGGCGCAATCTTTGCCGTAGTGCGTTTAGCGAAGCCATGCCGCAGGCTTTGCATCTTGCTCGCTACATCAAGCATCTTGCTCGCTACTAATACCCAATTTAAATGCATGACAGCTTATTCTGAGTTTTCACAGTATATGGTATCTCTGTAGGGGCGGGTTTCACTACTATCTTTTCGGTTGCACCCAGATGTAACTAAACCCGCCCAGACGTTGCATGCAACGTCTCTACCCAGGTTTCTTAACGGACTAATCAACGGATCACCTTTTTCTTTTTGGTTAGCCATAATCCTGTAGCGAATGCTATCAGTCCAGCTAAACTTCTAGGTTCGGGTACGGACACTGGATCACTTGGACTATCGTCACCAATACTATCATCTGGGTGATCATGAATCTCGTCATCGGGAGTATTGTCAATTGGATCATCGGCAACATCATCACTCGGTAAGTTTTCATCAACATCATCCCCTGGATTGTCCACAACTGGAGGTGTAGGAGGCTGCCAACGGGTTAGAATATCGTCGATCCAATTCGTGTAAGATGACGCACGGGTATCAAAGGAAAACTCGCCAAAGGAAGAATTTAGGGCATCGTCAATATCAGAGGAAATACCATTCAGGTAATAAACTCGTAAACCAAAGGAAGTCACTCCTGCGATCGCGCCATCAATAAATGTGGGACTTCCAGAATCTCCTAGTGCTGAGTTAACTTCATTTAACCCCAAACCTAAGTCAGCATAATCATCGCCAAACCAATAGCCAAAAGCATCATTCGCGGCAAGTCCGTTGTCAAAGTCGTAAGCTAATAATGCGTCACTGAAGTTATCGGATAATAGTTGATTAAACAAATCCCCGGAAGCGTCATAACGATTCTGACCGGAACGCTTCAAGCCATCCCAAAACTCATTACCAACGTTACCATTTCCAGATTGACCATAACCTACTTTATCGCCAATTTTACCCACTTCGTTGTTATTTCGATAAATGTCATAGCGATCGACTGTATCTGGGGCAACATCAGTTAACTCTAAAATGGCAATATCATAACCATTAGATAAATCACCCGTCCAGTCATCATGAACAAAGATATCAGCAATGGAGAGGTTGACATCACCTGTGGATAAGTCAAACGTGGCTGTGCCATCCCAAACATCTAACTTCCCAAAATCATCAGTGAGGCAATGAGCCGCCGTGAGAATATGAGCGCCTGTTCCTAATAATCCACCTGTACAAGAACTTCCCCAAAAATCACCTAGAGAAAGTTGAGCGACGCCATCATACCCCGTTCCGGGAGATACAAGATAGTCATCGGGATTGCCCGTTGTCCTATAGAGGGGCTGGACTTGTGTTTGAATTGAGGTATTGTTGAAATTCGCGGCTTTAGCGGGTTCAGTGATAACTAAAGGAGTGAGTAAACTTACGGTATACAGAAGAGTTAGAGACTTGAAGCTAGACAAAGTGAAAGTCATAGTTACACCGGAATGAAGGAGTCACGATTAAACGGTTCACTATCATCTGTCTCTGAGGGATTGACCCTTATGCACTTTTTTCAGAGTTGTAACGTTTATTCATGACCTGGATGAATTTTGTGCCAACGTGCATAAGTTCCCACTGCTGAGAGATATATACTAGAAAAGTATGGTTTGGGTTCAAATTGGTGATGAATCAAAGCTGGAAATATTGGTGGTGGACATTCGCCGGAATTATTGGAATCGGCGGCGTTTTCGCGTTCTGGGATACGGCTGCTGTGGCTCAGATTACACCGGATACTAGCCTGGGAACGGAAAATTCCGTGGTTACGCCCAATGTGGATATCCGGGGACTTCCGGCGGATTTAATTGAAGGCGGGGCGACACGGGACGCGGCGTTGTTCCACAGTTTCTCAGAATTTAATGTTGGCGAGGGATTGCGGGTTTATTTTGCGAATCCGGTGGGGATTGAAACGATTTTCAGTCGGGTGACGGGAAGTGATGTCTCGAATATTTTGGGAACGTTGGGGGTAGATGGGGGTGCGAGTTTATTTTTGTTGAATCCCAATGGGATTATTTTTGGAGAAAATGCGCGGTTAGATATTGCGGGTTCGTTTGTGGCATCTACGGCGAATTCTGTGGTGTTTGAGAATGGGGTGGAGTTTAGCGCCACGAATCCTGAAGCACCACCATTATTAACGATTAATTTAACACCGGGATTGCAGTATGGGTCGAATTCAAACGGACGAATTGCCAATGCTGGGAATTTAGGCGTGGGTGTCGGTGAAACTCTGAGTTTGTATGGCAATACGGTTACTAGCACAGGTAGACTGACAGCACCCGGAGGAACGGTACAGATATTAGGCGATCGCGTGGGATTGTTCGAGAATGCTCAAATTGATGTCTCCAGCGATATGGGAGGCGGTACGGTATTGATTGGCATAGCTGAGGAAGCGAATAACCTATACATTCCATCAGTTACTCATGCTAATCGAACCTTTGTCAGTCCTGATGCCATTATCAATGCTAATGGGATTGGCAATAGTGATGGCGGTAACGTATTAGTTTGGTCAGATGAAGCCACTCGTTTTTATGGCACGATTAGCGCCCGTGGGGGTGAAATGTCTGGTAATGGTGGCTTTGTGGAAGTTTCGGGGAAAGACGTTTTAGAGTTTGATGGATTAGTCGATACGACTGCCGCGAATGGAAGAACGGGAACACTACTCCTTGATCCGACAAATATCGAAGTTGTAGTTTTTGCCAATGAAACCGATAATTTAAATGATGTTGATGGGTTTGCTGATCCAGATATTGGGGCTGATGGTGACACCAAAATTAATGCGACGGCGATTAACAATGCTGCGGCGGATGTCGTACTTCAGGCGACTAATAATATTATTTTTAATGCCGCCGTTAATATCCGAGAATCTGGCATCGGACTGACCGCCCAAGCTGGCAACACGATTACCGTTAATCGACGCATTGCCACGCCGGGTGGTGATATCCAATTAATCGGTGGCATAACCTCTAATCATGGTTCTATTTTTATCAATGACGATGTTCGCTCTCGTGGGGGAGATATCGTTCTCCAAGCTGGTGGTGATATCGTAGTCGAGGAGGCGACAGTCAATACCGAATCGGGGTTTCTCGGAGACTCGGGAGACATGACGATTGAAACAGGGCGGCTAATTCTTCAGAATAAAGGACAGGTAGACACCAGTACATTTGGATGGGGGAACGCGGGTAATCTGGATGTCCGGGCGACTGAAATTGAAATGACTGAATCCGTGAACGCTTCATCTAATATTCTTACAGGTATTGGTGCAGCAACCAGGCGAGGTTCTACTGGCAATGCGGGTAAGATTACCATTGAGACCGAACGGTTAACCGCTCGAAATGGCGCACAAGTACTCGCAACAACATCGGGTTCTGGAAAGGCTGGAGAAATCATTGTCAGAGCGTCGGAAATTGAACTAATTGGTGACTTTCCATTAAATGGTTTTCCGAGTGGAATTTTGGCTAACAATCAACCAGGAAGCACAGGAGCCAGTGGTAAGATAACGATTGAAACCGAACGATTAATTACCCGTGATGGTGCAGGGGTTTATGTTTCCACGTTTACGGGTGAAAATGGAGGGGAGCTAACTGTTCAAGCTTCTGAGATTGAATTAACCGGAACGGGCAAGATTTATCCCAGCGCTTTATCGGCTCAAGCGCATCCAAGAGCAACCGGAAATGCTGGGCAAGTAACGATTGAAACCGATCGGTTAATTGCTGGCAATGGGGGGACTATCACAACGGCGTCAACGGCTGGAAATGGTGGAAATCAGATAATTAAAGCTACCGATTTTATCGACCTAGCTAATGGCGGGTCTCTAGTGGCTAACGCGGCGGCAGGATTTGGTGGGACTATCTCGATTGAAACGAAAAATTTGACTCTTGAAAATGGGGGAATTATTAACACTAGCACGACGGGTCAAGGCGACGCTGGCAGTATTGCCATTCGCCAATCCGAATCCGTTACGGTAGACAAAGGGAGTGTGATCTCAAGTCTATCGTTTGGTTCAGGAATAGGGGGTAATCTTTTAATCGAAACGGGAACTCTTACGATTCGTGATGGTAGTGGTGTGATCACCAGTACGGCGGGTCAAGGGAGTGCGGGGAACCTAACAGTACAAGCTAAAAACTCGGTTAATGTAATCCGTGATGGTCTATTATCAACAGGTACTCTCGGCACAGGAACTGGTGGAAACCTTTTAATCGAAACCCGAAGTTTAAATGTCCAAGACAAGGGTAAAGTTTTCAGTAGCAGTTTAGATGCCAGTACATTTGATTTGAGTAGTCTTGACCCGAACCTTTATTCACCTGATTTGATTGAACGAATTCGGAATAATGTTAATATAGCCGTTCAAGAAAATTTTACTCAAGGGGATTCAGGAAACCTGAATGTTATTGCCACAGATTCAGTAAATGTGGCAAATAATGGTGTGATTTCGACACAAGGTCGGGGTGAAGCATCCGGTGGCGATTTAACCATAAATACCCAAGAGTTAACGGTTGATAACGCTGGTGCTATCGTCACGGATACCTTTGGTTCTGGCAATTCAGGAAACTTAACCATTAATGCCAACGATACGGTCAATGTTATCGGTTTTGGCAGCGATATTACCACTCAAACTCGTCCAGACAGTATAGGAAACGGGGGAAGTCTTACCATTACCACCGGACAATTAAGAATAGAGGATGAAGCCGCCGTATCCTCTGGCACATTTGGTCAAGGAGTGGGTGGAGATATTCAGTTGCAAGGGAATTCTCTGGAACTCGCCAATCGCGGACGTATCACCAGTCGCAGTGAGGGGTTGAACAATGCTGGCAATATTTTCATCCGTTTGAATGATGAGCTGCGATCGCGTCAAGGTCAAGTTGTGGCTACGTCCTTACAATTTGGTGGTGGTAATATCGATATCACGGCTCAAGATATCCTCCTGCGTAACAGCAGTTTAATTAGCACGAGTGTATTTGATAGTACAGGTGGCGGTGGCAATATTCAGATAAAGTCTAATAGTTTTGTGGCTCTGGAGGACAGCGATATTCTAGCAAATGCTGATGCTGGACCCGGAGGCGATATTATCATTAACTCCTCAGTATTTCTGGCTGATTTGTTTGCGAGCGATCGGGCGATTCCAGTCGGTCGTAATCCGGGTGACTTAGATCGGTTTCGCCGGAATGGTGAGGTCGATATTTCGGTGGACTTTGCTCAGATTTCTGGTAATCAGCCAGTTAATGTCGTTGATCTTGTCGAGAATGTGAATCGATTTCGCATTAATGAGCGCGTTGATATCTCCGCCGACTCTCGAACAGGTCGCGATGGTTCAGTTACCACTCCCGTACCTTTCTTTGGTCAAGGGTTAACCGCGTTACCGACTAATTTTGTTGATGCAGAACGCCTGATTGACCGTTCCTGTAATGCGGGAGGTGCAGCGTTAGCCAGTAGCTTTATTTTCACAGGTCGCGGTGGTATTCCGCCAAGTCCCCTGGATGTTCTGGAGAGTGACGCGATGGTCAGTGATTGGGTGAGTTTAGATGAAGAGACTCCAACCCAAACATATCCAGAATCTGTCACGCCCAATTCAGCCAAGCCTCGGCAAATTATTGAAGCACAAGGGTGGCTGAAATTAGCCAATGGGCAGATAATGTTGGTAGCTGAATCTCCCACAGCCACACCTCAGGTGAATTGGCAAAACCCCACAGGCTGTGACAGTCCTGAATCAAAGTAGTGCTCAAGGTCGAGATTATGATGACTCAAACCTGGAAACGTTGGTGGTGGACATGGGCTGGAATTGTTGGAATTGGCGGCGTTTTTGCGTTCTGGGATACGGCTGCTGTCGCTCAGATTACACCGGATACTACCCTGGGAACTGAAAATTCCGTGGTTACGCCAAATGTGGATATCCAGGGACTTCCGGCGGATTTAATCGAAGGCGGGGCGACAAGGAACGCAGCGTTGTTTCACAGTTTCTCAGAGTTTAATGTTGGCGAGGGATTGCGGGTTTATTTCGCCAATCCGGTGGGGATTGAAACAATTTTTAGTCGGGTGACGGGGAGTGATGTCTCCGATATTTTGGGAACCTTGGGAGTCAAGGGGGGCGCCAGTTTATTTTTGTTGAATCCCAATGGGATTATTTTTGGAGAAAATGCGCGGTTAGATATCGCGGGTTCGTTTGTGGCGTCTACGGCGAATTCTGTGGTGTTTGAGAATGGGGTGGAGTTTAGCGCCACGAATCCTGAAGCACCGCCGTTATTAACGATTAATCTAACACCAGGATTGCAGTATGGGTCGAATTCAAACGGAAAGATTGCCAATGCTGGGACGTTAGAAGTGGGTGTCGGTGAAACCCTGAGTTTATATGGCAATACTGTCACCAATACCGGGATACTGACAGCACCTGGAGGAACAGTACAGGTATTAGGCGATCGCGTCGGATTGTTCGATAATACTCAAATTGATGTCTCCAGCGATATGGGAGGCGGTACGGTATTGATTGGCGTAGCCGAGGAAGCGAATAACCTATACATTCCATCGGTTACTCATGCGACTCGAACCTTTGTCAGTCCTGATACTGTTATCAATGCTAATGGGATTGGCAATAGTGATGGCGGTAACGTATTCGTTTGGTCGGATGAAGTCACTCGTTTTTATGGCACAATTAGCGCCCGTGGGGGTGAAATGTCTGGTCATGGTGGCTTTGTGGAGGTTTCGGGTCAACAGTATTTAGACTTTAACGGACAAGTGGATGCGATCGCGCCCAATGGCGTCGTGGGAACACTGTTGCTTGATCCTACTAATATCGAAGTTGTAGCTGGTTTTGGCGAAACCATTGATTTAAACCAAGTTGATGCCTTCGATGACCCGGATATCGGAGGAGATGGGGACACAAAACTATCAGCCTTTGCTCTCAATTTTGCTACTGCCAATATTAGTTTACAAGCCACAAATGATATCATCGTCAATGCTAGTATTTTCAATTTAACCCCCGACGTAGGTATCCGGTTAGAAGCCGGAAATAATATTCTTTTAAATCAATCAATTACCACAACAGCAGGTTTTGTTGAGCTAGTGGCGGGAAATGATATCTCTATCACAAGTTTCGGATCGGGTATTTTCACAGATGGTGCAGGTGTCGATCTAAATGCTGGCGGAACGATCGCGCTGAGTAATGGCGCTGTCATCGATACATCAGCCCTTGTGTTTGGTGTGAATAGTGGTGATATTAACATCCAAACCGATTCACTGTTAATGACGAATGGCGCTCAAATTATTGGCAATAATGCATTTGGTGTCGGCAATCCCGGCAATATATCGGTACAGGCGAATGATGCGATTTCCCTGTCCGAAGCATCAGGAATTCTCAGCAGCGTCCCCACGGGTGTTACAGGGAATGGTGGACTCATTGAACTGAATGCGCGATCGCTCTCGCTAACCGATGGTTCTCAAGTACAAACCCTACTTTTCCGGGAACAGGTGGGTGTTGCTGGGGGACAAGGAAAGGCTGGAACAATTCAGATAACAGCGACTGATTTCATAGAAGTAATCGATAGTAGTCTGGAGGCGAGTAATCTGGGAACTCAACCTGGAGGTGATATCACGATTACAGCTAAACAATTAACCTTCCAAAACGGAGGAGCTTTTACCTCTAATTTGAGTGAGGGAAATGCTGGAAATTTGACGATCCAAGATGCTGAATTCGTACACCTAAATAAAAATAGTGTATTGTCCACTCGTGTCAATGAAATGGCGACAGGAAATGGGGGGGCGTTAACGATTGATACGGGACGGTTAATCGTGGAAGACAATTCAGGAATTCTCACATCTACATCTGGAGTCGGACATGCCGGAGATTTGACCATTAATGCTACGGATTTAATCCAGGTCAGTCAAGAAAGTATACTATCAGCTCAAGTTAATGAAACCGCAACTGGAAATGGGGGGAATTTAACAATTGACACTGGACGTTTAATGCTACAAGATAGCGGATTTATCTCAATAGGTACTTTTGGTCAAGGGCGCGGCGGAACGTTAAGAATAAATGCTTCAGAGTCTGTGGATGTGATAGGTGGGATAGAAGGCAGTGGCATTTTTGCCGGGACATTAGGGTTTAAGCCTGCTGGCGATTTGATCATTACCACTCGACAATTATTTGTGGGTAATAATGCCGCAATTACAACCACTACGTCGGGTATGGGAGATGCTGGAAATTTAACGATTCATGCATGGGATTCAGTGGATATTAATGGACGCGGTCGCATCAATACCAATGTGCGAGAAGGAGGTCAGGGAATGGGTGGAGACTTATTTCTGGAAACTGGACAATTGACTGTGCAGAATGGGGGACAGATAAGCGCAGGTACATTTGACCAAGGAAATGCAGGAACGTTGACAATTCAGGCGACTGATACCGTTAGATTAACCGGACGTTCCCAGGATGGGAATCCCAGTGGTTTATTTACACAGTCTCAAGGAGAAGGTGCGGCTGGAGGTTTAAGAGTGATCACCCAGGATTTAATCGTTCAAGATGGTGCTGCAGTATCTGTCAGTGGTTTTGGGTCAGGGAATCCGGGAAACTTAGACATAGAAGCTCAATCTATCTTTCTCGACCAAGGGAGGATTGAAGCGGGAACAACATCCGGTGTGGGAGCTAATATTGCGCTACAGGTTCAGGATAATATTCTGATGCGTAACCGCAGTTTAATTAATGCTCAAGCACTCAACAATGGCAGTGGCGGTAATCTGGATATCAATGCCGATTTTGTAATTGCCATTCCGGTGGAAAATAGTGACATTATTGCGAATGCTCAAGAGGGTTCTGGCGGTCGAATTGATATTACCGCTCAACGCATCTTTGGACTACAAGTCCGTGATCCCCTCACTCCACTCAGCGACATCAACGCTAGCTCTGAGTTTGGCACAGATGGTGAAGTTGTTATCAATCAACCTGATGTTGATCCCAATCGCGGCTTATTGCAATTACCCACAGGATTAGTTGACCCGACGAGACTGATTGATCGTTCCTGTAACGCGGGGGGTGCAGCGTTAGCTAGTAGCTTTATTTTTACAGGTCGTGGTGGTATTCCTCCGAGTCCTCTGGATGTTCTGGAAAGTGACGTAATGGTCAGTAATTGGGTAACTTTGGATGAAGAGACTCCAACCCAAACGCAACCAGAAACTGTCACGTCCAATTCAAATCAACCTCGGCAAATTATTGAAGCACAAGGGTGGGTGAAATTGGCAGATGGGCAGATAATTTTGGTGGCGGAATCGCCCACAGTTACACCCCAGATGAATTGGCAAAATACCACAGGCTGTGAAAGTCCTGAATCAAAGTAGTGATCAAGGTCGAGTTTATGATGACTAAATAAACTCCTACACTGCCCTTTACCCAGCACCCAGCTAAAATAGTGGAATAGATATTACGATTTTAGGGGCGCAAGGCTTGCGCCCCTAAAATTTCCTTTAAATGCACCCTGTTTAAATCCTTCTTTTAGCCTCTCGATGATACAAAATATTTTCGTTTTTTTTAAATTTAGTGGGCTGGAGATTAACGCCATCAAGATAAGCATGGCTGATATCAACTTGACTCAGATTAGCCCCACTCAGATTAACATCACTCAGATTAGCATCACTCAAATCTGCCCCTCTCAAATCCGCCCCGCTTAAGTTAGCACCACTTAAATTAGCATCGGTAAAATCAGTATTTCTCAGATTAGCCCCACTCAAATCCGCATCACTTAAATCCGCATTATTGAAGTCAGCATAACTCAGATTAGCCCCACTCAGATCAGCGTCACTTAGGATAGTATCCATCAAATCGGCTTGACTCAGATCCGTTCTACTCAAGTTAGCATGACTTAAATCCGCCCGACTCAAGTCCGCCCCCTTTAAATTAGCACCAATAAGATTAGCATGGCTCAGGTTAGCATCAATCAGATCAGCACCTTTCAGGTTAACTTCACTCAGATCCGCATGACTCAGATCTGTGGCAATCAAGCAAGCACCAGAGAGTTTCGCGGCATTCAGTTTCGCTTTATTCAGTTTCGCTTTATCCAGGTGACTGTTACTCAGATCAGCGGTAATTAAATTAGCTTCTTGTAAGTTAGCTTCATAGAGAAATGCTTTCGGTAAGTTGATACCTTGTAAATTTGTTCCCGGAATATTGAGTCCTCTCAAACTCACACCATCTTCATTCAAATCTTGCAAGGCGTGAACCCGGGCATAGCTAGTTTGTCGTCCATGGGCAGCGTCTATTGTGCGCCAAGCTTGGTAATAGAATTGTTTTTTTCGATTCGGCGTTTCTTTTAAAAATAAAACAACCGCTGCAAAAATACTGATAGCTTCAACATTATTCAGAATTTTAGAGAGTTGAGAGTTCTCATCCGTGATCAGGATCACGCCGATGACCAGAACAGTTGCCCCGACAACAACTGACCAAGTGGGTAACTTCCAAAAATAAGCGACGAAATGAACCGAAAGTTTTCGTAACCAAAAGATTAATTGCTTAAGCGTTGTCTTCACTGAATCACTATTTAACCTCCTAATACATCTTTTACAGGATGCCCATCTATTATAAATCCCCCGAACTTTATTCGAGGGATTAGGCTTAAGTCTTTAATTTCAGTGACGCCAATAGGTTTAAGCGGGATTGGTTTGAGTTCGTTTCTCTAGGAGACTCACAATTGATGCCTTTTCCAGCAGCCCAATCAGGACTCCATTTTCGCGAACCACAGGCAATTGAGTAAATTTGCCTTGTTCCAGCAGCGTAATCACTTCTAACAGAGACTGATCAGATTTGACGATCGCATCCAACTCCACAGGCTTGATCAGTTCGCTGACTGGAGTCGTTGTCCAGTTCGAGGTGGGGATAGTTTTGAGATCATCAACCGCGATCGCACCGATCAATTGTCCTTGTTCATCAGTCACCAAGAACTTGCGCCATTCTTTTTTGCCGATAATGTAGTTGTTGGCAAAGTCCCGCAGCGACAGATCCGCCGAGATAATTGGACTCTCTGGAATTACCGCATCTTCGGCTTTGAGATCCTGGAGTTTTTCTTGCAGGGTGGCTGATTGCGCCGACATACCCGCATTTTGTAGCAGGAATACCCCAATTAATAGCGTCCAGATACTACCAAAGTTACTCAGTCCCAAGACAGAAAGGATACCGATGCTGATTCCCATCCATCCTACAACCTGACCAACCCGGCTGGCAAAAACAACACCTCGATAGGGATTCCCGGTGATTTTCCAAACCACGGACTTGAGGATATTCCCACCATCTAAAGGTAAGCCAGGAATCAGGTTAAATAGGGCTAAAACTAAATTGATCGAAGCCAGTAAACTGAGAATGGCTGCCAAGGGACCAGAGACGCCGCTGCTCACGCCGATACCGGTAAATAGGGCAAAAAGGGCTAAGCTAACTAAAGGACCCGCGATCGCGACCCAGAATGCTTCGGCTGGCGTTTGAGATTCCTTCTCCAAGCTGGCTAGACCCCCAAAGAGAAACAGGGTAATCGATTTCACCTCAATGCCCTGGCGAATGGCGACTAAACTATGTCCCAATTCATGGGCTAAAACCGAGGCAAATAGCAACAGCGCCCCCACGAATCCCAACATCCAGGGTAAGAGACCTGTCAATCCAGCAAATCCGCCGAGATATCCCCCAAACTCAAACGTGACCAAAGCGAGAACTAAAAACCAGGAGGGGTTTACATAAAAGGGAATCCCCAATAAATTACCAACACGAATACTACCGTTCATACGAATTACCTCAAATCTACTCTCAAAGAAAACGTTTTTGTTTTTATAGTGTCCTCCTTGGGGTCTGAATCTATCGTAACGAAATGTAAAACTTCCGTTCCACCATTATTTTTCGTAAAATCCGATCCCAGGGGTTCGGTTGTGAACATCAGCTAGTCTGTACCGTCTGTCTAGGTGTGGTTGATAATAATAGAGGAAGGACAACCTCAATGTGCCACTATTTTTTGTTTTCATCATCAGCCCACTCATCCTCTTAATTTAGGTCATGTCTGTTTCTGAATCCACTACTATCCAGTTTTATCACCAAGAAGAACTCCAGCAAATCCTGAATCTCGCGATCGTCCGTCAAGCCAATGGCGGTGAGTTTTCCCGGACGCAGCTTGTAGAAATTGCCGCTGAATTGGGAATCTCGCCAGCGAACCTCCAACTAGCGGAACAGGAATGGCGGCTTCAGCAACAACAGCAGCACAAGCGCCGGGAGTTTGAACAGTATCGGCGCAGCCAATTAAAGCAGCGTTTGGGCAAATATATTATCGTTAATGGCTTTTTGGTTGTAATTAATCTGCTCAGTGCGGGTCAGCTTTCCTGGGCATTGTATATTCTCTTGTTTTGGGGAGCAGGACTGGGTTTGAAGACGTGGAATACTTATCAACTTCAAGGAGACGCTTATGAAAAAGCGTTTCAAAAGTGGTATCGCCAGCAACAGTTGAATCAGTTGACTCAATCCATTTTTACGCGGCTGAACAATTGGATTAAGGCAACATAAGGATTCAGTCATTCATAAATAGGGATTGCTGCACACAATACTTATTCAGCAATCCCTAAATATCTCTGGCAAAACTTCAACGCTACGGCGACATCACTGGTTTGCTGTGGATACATTACCACCGGACGCTCAATGACAATTAATGGAATTCCCAACTGCGCCGCCACTTGTCGCTTCGTCGCCTCTCCCCCGGCTACCCCAGACGCCTTTGTCACCACCCGTGAAATATCCCAGTGACGCCAGAGTGCCATTTCCAATTCAAAGGGTACAGGGGGGCGTAGCGCAATAATGCGATCGCGACTAAATCCTGCTGCGATAGCCGCCTCTAGAGACGTAACGGCGGGAAGAATCCGGGCAAATAGAGTCGATCGCGCTTGCCAGTCTTGAAATAAGGATAAAACTTTATAACCAACGGTTAACAGTACCCGTTGTTGATTTAAATAGTCACCCGCCACCAAGGTTTCAAAACTGTCTAAGCTAATCACAGATGGTTCATTATTCGTCTGTAGGGGCGGGTTTAGGGAATTGGGTTTCGCTGTTGATGATAACCTTTGTTCAAAACCCGCCCTGACCGATGTGTAGGGGCGGGTTTCACTATTATCATTTATTGTCACCCTGATGTGACTAAACCCGCCCTGATCTCCCCCATCTCCTTGAACGACAGGACGTTCAAAACGCAGGTAGGGAATCTGGTAACGTTGTGCAGTCGCGATCGCAAGTCGGGAAATTTCTACCGCATAGGGATGAGATGCATCAAGTATGGCTCTGATATGCTGCTGTTGACAAAGCTGCTCAATCTGCTTCCCATTCAAGCGCCCCACTTGTATCTGTAAGCTGGGTGTTTGAGGATAAAGGGACTCGGCGGCGGCTGTTGTCACCGTAACCAGACAAGGTAAATTCAGAGACGCGATCGCCTCTGCTAACTGTACACTCTCACTTGTCCCACCAATCAGCCACAGACTTTGACTCTCTGGCAAAACCTACCGACCTTTCAGCGCTCTGGTAAAGTTTTTCCGATAAGACTTATTTGCCACAATTAAAGCGGGCCACAACAGAGACAAATAAATCCGGTTAGGCAAGCTACGAGAGAAGTTTGTCCGATTGAACCCCCTCCAGAACTTCCAAGCGCCGTAGCCATAAATCCCTAACACTAGAAGCAAAACTAATACTTTCATCCAATTAACCCCCAAGAAGCCGAATCAGGGACTGTTTCACACCGACTGCAAAGCCTCAGCCGAGCAAAAGCGAACCTGCTAATTCACTCATTTTAGACCAACTCCCCCAAAACGTCTCCGGTTACATCTGGCAGTATACGAATCCTTGAATCACTTTTACAATAACGTTTTCAGCATTTTAGCTGCCACATTTCAGCCCTGGGTAGAATTGATCCCGACTACAAGTCAAAGTAGCATTAAGTTCAGTTCTAGTCTATTTATCCATTAGAGTTCAGTTGTAGCATGACCGGGCTAGCTGAGTTAAACGAGACAATAAGTAAAAAAATATACGGTGCAAACACCGTGAAGCCAAAAATTTTTAGGAGGACTTATGCGAGCAGTGCTGATGGCAGGCGGTTCGGGAACACGTCTGAGACCCCTAACCTGTGATCTGCCCAAACCCATGGTGCCGGTACTCAATCGACCGATCGCCGAACACATTATCAACCTACTCAAACGCCATAATATCACCGAAGTTATTGCTACACTGTACTACCTCCCCGATGTAATGCGGGATTATTTCCAAGATGGCAGTGACTTTGGCGTGCAAATGACGTATGCCGTCGAAGAAGAGCAGCCCCTCGGTACTGCCGGTTGCGTGAAAAACATTGCCGAATTACTCGATGATACCTTCATTGTGATCAGTGGTGACAGCATCACCGACTTTGATTTAAAAGCTGCCATTGAATTCCATAAAAGTCGTAAGTCGAAAGCCACCATTGTTCTCTACCGCGTCCCCAATCCTGTGGAATTTGGGGTGGTAATTACCGATGAGCAAATGCGGATTCGCCGCTTTTTAGAAAAACCCTCAACCAGTGAGATTTTCTCAGATACGGTAAATACAGGCACTTACATCTTAGAACCGTCTGTCTTAGATTACCTGCCCGAAAACACAGAATCTGACTTTTCTAAAGACCTGTTTCCCCTACTCTTAGACAAAGGGGAACCCATGTATGGCTTTGTCGCAGATGGATATTGGTGTGATGTCGGTCATCTCGATGCTTACCGCGAATCCCACTACGACGCCTTAGATAGAAAGGTAGAGATTGATTTTGCTTACGAAGAGCGCAGATCAGGACTATGGGTGGGACAAAATACATCCATTGATCCTACGGTTAAAATCGAAACCCCAGCCCTAATTGGCAGTAATTGTCGCATTGGTCCAGGGGTGAATATTGAAGCCGGAACCGTGATTGGGGATAATGTCTCCGTTGGGGCTTACGCTGACCTGAAGCGTCCGATTCTCTGGAATGGTTCGATTATTGGTGATGAAGTCCATCTGCGGGCTTGTGTGATTTCCCGAGGCACTAGGGTGGATCGTCGCGCCCATGTCTTGGAAGGTGCGGTTGTCGGTTCTCTATCAACCGTGGGAGAAGAAGCCCAAATTAGCCCTAGTGTGAGGGTTTGGCCCAGCAAGAAAATTGAATCGGGTGCCATGTTAAACATGAACCTGATTTGGGGGAGTACAGCGCAACGGAATCTTTTTGGTCAACGTGGCGTTCAAGGCTTGGCGAATATTGATATTACGCCAGAGTTTGCCGTCAAATTGGGTGCGGCTTACGGATCAACCTTAAAACCGGGGTCTCAAATCACCGTCTCTCGCGATCAACGCAGTATCTCCCGCATGGTATCGCGATCGCTAATTGCGGGCTTAATGTCCGTGGGGATTCACGTCCAGAACTTGGAAGCCACAGCCATCCCCATCGCCCGTCTGGTTGTACCCACCCTAGCCGTTATCGGGGGAATTCACGTCCGGGTACACCCGGATCGCCCCGACTATATTCTGATCGAGATTTTTGATTCCCACGGCATCAATATCTCTAAGGCGAAGGAGAAGAAAATTGAAGGGGCTTACTTCAAAGAGGACTTGCGCCGATCACCGATTCCAGAAATCGGCAATGTCAACTACCCCAGCCAGTTACTCGATCTCTATAGCGTCGGCTTTGAGCGGCATTTAAATGTGCAAGCGATTCGCAATAGTGGCGCGAAATTAGTGATTGACTATGCTTATGCCGTTTCTGGGGCAGTTCTTCCCGTCTTATTGGCGAAATTCGGCTGTGATGCGGTTGTCCTCAATGCCAGTTTAAATCAAATGTCCCTCTCCGCCGATGAACGAGAAGGATTGCTCACCCAACTCGGTCAAGTAGTTGAAGCCCTTAAAGGTAATTTTGGTGTGCAGGTGTCCGCCAATGGGGAACAACTGATCTTGGTGGATGAATCCGGAATGCCCGTGCGTGGGGAAACCCTAACTGCGCTGATGGTTAGTGTAATGCTAACAGCTCATCCTCGCAGTACGGTAGTGGTTCCGGTGCATACCTCCAGTGCTGTGGAACAAATCGCCCGTCGTCATGATGGTCGAGTGATTCGTACTAAAGCGAATCCAGCGGCGTTGATGGAAGCCTCTCAAACTAATCCTAATGTGGTATTGGGTGGTTCTGAGGAAATGGGCTTTATTTTTCCGCAACTCCATCCCGGATTTGATGCCATGTTCTGCATCGCTAAGTTAATTGAGATGCTGACAATTCAAGAGCGATCCTTAGGTCAGATCAAGAGCGAATTGCCTCGGGTGTGCCATAAAACCTATACCATGCGCTGTCCTTGGACGGTCAAGGGAGCATTGATGCGCCACTTAGTTGAAACCCATGCCAATGATGACTTAGAACTCATTGATGGGGTGAAAATTGTGGATCGGCACACAGACAGTTGGGTGTTGATTTTGCCCGATGCTGGAGAACCGCTTGTCCATGTCTTTGCCAACAGTGATGACCGGAATTGGGTCGATGAAAATCTGAGAAAATATCGCACGTATGTGCAAGAGTTCATCGAACAAGAGCAAGGGTTAGAACTGCCCCAAGCTGAATCCACTGTCTAAGATGAGGTGTAGAGACGTAGCATGCTACGTCTGGAACAGTCAGGGCTTGCTCCTCGCTGCTGACAATATAGTACTTTTGTTCTAAATTAAATAAGGAGGACGTTGAGTTATAGCAACGGACTCCTTTTTTCAATGGTCAACATCGGTCTGCTGGGTCAGGAGTAGTAATGATAGAATGGGCGAATATGGTTTTTTAAACGACCAATTGTCCCAAACATAAGCGCTACTCAACTAGCAGTCACGGTCAATGAATAGACCGATTACCCAAAGCGCCAGGAGATATTAACGATGAATAGCTGCGTCTTGATGGCACAAATTATTCAAGATCCAGAACTGCGTTACACCTCAGATAATCAAACCCCGATTGCCCAAATGCTGGTGCAGTTCCCCAGTATGCGATCCGACGATCCACCCGCAACACTCAAAGTCGTCGGTTGGGGCAATTTGGCTCAAGAAATCAAGGAAAACTATGGGGTTGGTGATCTTGTCGTCCTGGAAGGGCGTCTGAGTATGAATACGATTGAGCGCCCCGAAGGATTTAAAGAAAAACGGGCTGAATTAACCACTTATCGAGTTCATAAACTGGGTGCAGATACGGATATGGGGCTAGAAACGGCTACCGTTTCTCCAACGATGCAGGCGACAACAATCCCATCATCACCCAAGAAATCAGAGAATGTTGTTCCCATGCGATCGCGTCCCGCCCCTCCAACCTCGGCACCTGTATCCGCACCGAGAGATCAGGACTATGATTATTCATCGCCAATTGAGCAGCCGACTTATGAACCGACTACGGTACCAAACGTTCCCCCGGTTCCTGATACCCAGAAAGATTTAGATGATATTCCTTTTTAAGCGGGGTTGGGGCAGTTTTGTCATGTGTAGAGACGTGCCATGGCACGTCTGTAGGGGCGGGTTTTACTACTATCGTTTCTTACCTCACCCATAAGTAACTAAACCCGCCCCGACTGAGTGAGAGAGTGGTAAAATTTGCTATAATTTCCAAAACTAATCATTCAGATTAGCTTGAAATTGCTGGTTAATTTGTCAGATAGGATAGATTGTGTTTCAAGTTCTCTACCCCCTCATTCAGGCGATTCAGCCTTTTCTCATACCCTTGTGCTTTTGCCTAGCGTGGGCAATAGTAATCCTGAGCCTGATGACAGTCTGGTTGGCGATTAAAGATGGTGTAGCCAATGCCAAGCGCATGCATCAAATCCCTTGTAGCCACTGTCAATTTTTTACCAACGATTATCGTCTCAAATGTACCATTCATCCGTCTGTTGCCAATTCGGAACAAGCGATTAATTGTCGAGACTATTGTGCAGCTAATCAGAGTATAACGCTGAATTAGCCCAAGGTTGTGGACGTGCCTATAATAAAATAATTCTAAAATGCTGTAATCCTTGTTAGTATTGGATTACGGCAAATACTCAAGGTTATCCCCTCAGATTGAGATTCAACCGAGGGGTGGTTTTTATGAAAAATATTGTGACAAAATGAGCATTATTCAGACTCACCAGATCGTTTGTTTAGAATACGCAACACGCCACTTATACGCTGAAGTGATTGAAGTCGTTGAATGGCGGCAGATTTGTTGGTTGCGCCCTTTGATGCTAGCTGTAACCCCAAGTGAAAATGAAGACATAAACCACGTTACAGCCCAATCTCTGAGATTGTATGATTTGCGTCAAGGACCTGACATATTGTGGCCCACAAAGTTTTTACGACTGGTTTGGGATACGGAGGTCATTCCTCTATTAGCGCAACTGGAAGACTTACATCACCACCCAAAAGATAATTCTGATACTCGCCATCAACTTGCTGATTTCATTGCTGAAGTTTGGCAAACCTATCCTCAGGAGTTTGAGTCATCCATGAAATCAACTCTATAGGGTAATCCAAAATTGGCTTTTGGCACTTACAAAAATTTCCCGTATAGCTGGTGATGATTAACGTAACGCTCTAAACACTAGGAACTAACCGGATTCTACCCGCATCCATCTCAGCCATTAATAATTCAAGGGCTTCGTAATCGACATCGGAAATATATCCTAAGCGAGTTAATTCGTAGTTAATTTCATTCTCTATATCAGGAGTTAGTTGCCTGATATAAAGCGCTCTTTCAACCAAATGGCGGATAACGTAGGTAGTTTTCACTCTCTTATTGCACAGAATTCCATACTAGATCAATTCTCTGGGGAATTACTAGGCGAGAGCGTGATTCTAATCATTTTTTTTGGTGATCTATATCACGGTGATTTGGCAAGAAATCGTATAAGGAATTGATTCAATAACTAAGCAGACGGTTTGCTTAAGCCGCCGAAAAAGGAACAATTCAAACAGTTTATCGCACATCAGTCCTTCCTGGGTAATCAATTAGCGTATTTGATTATACTAAAAATTGTTAAAGAGGTATAATAAATGCTAAAAAATGATTCATTTTATTCTCTACCTGGAGGAAGATGCCACAGATAGGCTATTAATTATAGATATAAAGCAACTGGTATTAAGGATAAAGATTTCGTGAAGCAGAAATTGTGGGATATGACTTTTGGCTAAGTGTTCATTAATCAGTATATTCGGCTACAATTTTTAATCTGTGTTTACGAACACTAAAAACCGAAAGAAGGGAAGTCACCGACCAAGGAAACCTTAAACCGTTTTTAATGAAAACTTGTAGCAGATTGGAGAATTGACGCGCTATCTTTAGGTAGATTCTCTAATCCAATGTCTTAACCTATACAAATCCGAGGAGTGAGCTATGGCAATCGCGACTTTAGACTCCAAGTTATCAATCGTTAGACCAACGGGTCAGGTTAATGCCTCTAATGCGGTTGAATTGGATCGGCAACTGACATCGGCTATTTTGTCGGCTCGTAATGCGACAGTGCTGGTGGATATGCAGCAGGTAGAAACCCTTGACAGTGCTGGCTTGGGTGTATTGGTATCAGCGTTGCGTTTAGCGCAACAGCGAAACCAGCGCTTTAGCATTTGCAGTGTGGGGGATTCGGTGCGGATGATTTTTGAGTTAACTCAACTGGATCAAGCCATGGAAATCTTTGCAAGCTATGATGCTTTCTTGGCAACCTTGGCAGCTAAAGAAGACAGCCCAAGACGGACACTGGCATTCGCTTGATTCCTTTGGCGCTAGTTGGCTGAACAGGTTTAGTAGTGTACCCTGATTAACTCGGTTGAACAGATGCCCATGATATCGAGAAACTAGAACAATATCATAAAGTAGGTGAATTGTACACTCCCTGAGCGAATTAATTTTTTCTTTTGGGAGATAGTCACAGGACAAGAGTCTGACGACCATTGGGCATTATTGCTAGTCTTCTGTAAGATGGATGAGTTGTAAGGGTTAACTGCACTCGATTCAGAGGGGCAAGGTTGTCATGACGATCGCACCAGAGAAACTACTGACCAAAGACATCATCAAACCAGCCCGCTACCTGGGAAATGAGTTAGGCGCTGTTCATAAACCCTGGGACACCGCTAAGGTGCGCTGGGTATTAACCTACCCAGAAGTCTATGAAGTGGGTGCATCTAATTTAGGACATATTATTCTCTACAACATCCTAAACACTCAACCTCGACAACTTTGCGATCGCGCGTATTTACCTGCGCCGGATTTAGCCGAAAAGTTGCGGGAAAGTAAAACCCCTCTGTTTACGGTCGAAAATCGGCGATCGCTCACAGATTTTGATATCCTGGGATTCAGCCTCAGTTACGAACTTGGGGCGACAAATATCCTGGAAATGCTCTCCTTAGCTCAAATTCCCCTCACTTGGCAAGAACGGGCAAATCACCCGATTACAGAAATTCCCCTCATTTTTGCTGGCGGACAAACGGCGACATCCAACCCGGAACCCTACGCCGACTTTTTAGATATTGTGGCGCTGGGGGATGGGGAAGAATTACTCCCGGAAATGGGTTTAATTATTGAAGAAGGCAAAGCCGCCGGATTAACGCGCACTGAATTACTTTTAGACTTGGCACAGATTCCCGGTGTTTATGTGCCGCAATTCTACGACATGACAGAGGATGGTTCAGTTCATCCCAATCGCCCCGATGTGCCAGCGCGGATTCTGCGGCGGGTTGCTACACCAATACCAGACTATTCTATTGGACTCGTCCCCTATATCGAAACTGTCCATGATCGGCTGACGATTGAAGTTCGGCGCGGTTGTACCAGAGGATGTCGTTTCTGTCAACCGGGAATGTTAACCCGCCCCGCTAGGGATGTGGAACCCGATAAGGTAGTCGATGCGATCGCAAAGGGGATGCAGGCGACGGGATATAATGAGTTTTCCCTGCTTTCCCTCTCCTGTTCCGATTACCTATCCCTACCTGCCGTGGGATTGGAGGTAAAGAATCGTCTCAAAAATGAGAATATCTCTCTGTCTCTCCCCAGCCAACGGGTGGATCGGTTTGATGAAAACATTGCCAATATTATCGGCGGTACACGCAAAAGCGGGTTAACCTTCGCCCCAGAAGCCGGCACCCAACGGATGCGGGATATTGTGAATAAGGGATTGACGAATGAAGAATTGCTGCGGGGTGTGAAGACAGCGTTTGAGCAAGGATGGGATAAAGTTAAACTCTACTTTATGATTGGCTTGCCCGGTGAGACTGATGCCGATGTGATCGGGATTGCGGAAACGGTGAGGTGGTTGCAGCAAGAATGTCGGGCATCGGGGCGGAAACGGTTTAACTTTAATATCACGATTTCTAACTTTACGCCTAAGCCCCATACGCCGTTTCAGTGGCATTCGGTGTCTACGTCTGAGTTTATCCGTAAGCAAGACTTATTACGCGATGCCTTTCGTCGGATTAAGGGTGTGAAGGTGAATTACACCGACGTGCGAATTTCGGCAATGGAAGACTTTGTTGGGCGGGGTGACAGACGCTTAGGGGCGGTGGTGCGTCGCGCCTGGGAATTGGGTGCGGGAATGGATGCGTGGTGGGAAAGTTTAGATAAAGCATTTGCGGCTTGGGAAGGTGCGATCGCAGAATCTGATCTTACCTGGAAGTATCGCCAAATCGAAAACGGTGAATGGAATGTGTTTCATGATTCAACCCTCTCGCACTCAGACGGGGCGGGTTTAGTTGCATCTGGGTATAAAGCAAAGGATAGTAGTGAAACCCGCCCCTACACCTTTTCCCCCTTACCCTGGGATCACATTGATACCGGGATTGATAAAAACTGGCTAATTGAAGACTTACAACGCGCCTTAGAAGCGGCAACTGTACCCGATTGTGCCTTTGAGGGCTGTTCTCACTGTGGGATCTGTGGCACGGATTTTGGTCATAATATAGTCTTTGAACCGCCGCAAATTCCCGAATTTACAGGTCATTTTAAGCCAAATCAACACAAAGCGCAGCGGTTGCGGGTATGGTACGGTAAGTTGGGCGAAATGACATTAGTCAGTCATTTGGATTTAGTCCGGTTATTTGACCGCGCCGTGAGACGGGCATCCTTACCGATTACCTTTACTGGCGGATATCATCCTGGACCCCGGATTATGATTGCTAATGCCTTATCATTAGGGATGTCGAGTAGTGGCGAAATTGCCGACTTTGAGTTAACCGAGTCGATGGATGTGGCGGAGTTTCAGCAACGGCTTGCGGATCAGCTGCCGCCGGATATCCCGGTGTATCAGGTTGAAGAAGCGGATTTAAAGGTGCCGGCGACAACCCGACTGTTAGAGAAAGCGGAGTATCGGCTTGAGGTGGTAAGCGAAGCGGGATCAGTGTCGCCGCAACAGTGGCAAGATTGGGTTAATCAGGTAAACCAGGCTGAGGCGATTTGGCTAGAGAAGCGAACCAAGTCGGGGAAAAAGAAGTCTGTGAATTTACGCGATCGCCTATTTGAGTTAGAACTGATAGAGGTGAAAACAGACGCCCCGTCTCAACCCGCCCTGCTACGCTATGTTGGCAGTTGTCGGAATGATGGCACCCTGCTGCGACCTGAAGATATCATTTATATGGTAGAGCAGGTGGGGCAACAGGACTTTCAGTTATTGCACAGTCATCGACAACGGCTCATTTTAGGTGAGGCGATTTAACCTAGGATCAATAGCACTGACTTAAAGCCCCGACACCCGCCCGGAGTTCAAACTCCGGGCTAAAAGCTCAAGTCCACTAAAGTGGACTAAAACTTTTAATCCGAATGGTACTAACTTAAAGCTGATAGATAGTACCTAAACTAGGGTATAGCAAGAGTTCCGGCGATTCGATATGAAGGGGGAGAATTCAAAGCCTCTCTCCTTGTAGGAGAGAGGTTTCCCAGATCCAGTGAAAACTAAGAGATATCAACAGATCACCCACGATCCTTTTCCCATAGACTACGGTGATGTACAAATGCAGATTGATTTGGGTGCTGAGCGCTTACTCGCTGCCGAACGAGATGCCGAAAAAATTGCCGTAGAAGTAAAAAGTTTTATCAATCCCTCAGCAATTTCTGAATTTCACACCGCTGTTGGACAATACCTCAACTACCGTCGGGCACTGCGAGTACAAGAGCCAATCCGAACACTTTATCTGGCAGTACCCAGCCAAACCTATGAAGAATTCTTTCGCCTCAGATTTATTCAAGAAGGGGTAATAGAGTATCAACTTTATTTAGTTGTCTATGATCTAGAAGATAGGAGGATTGTGCAATGGATAAAGTGAGCCAATATCGACAGATTGTTCAAGACATCCTAATGGCACATAGCCAAATAAAACCTGTCTATGGCGAAATCGAGATGGATGTTTTGTTCGATCAAGATCGAGATCATTATCAAGTTTTACGCACTGGATGGCTTCAAAAAAAACGTGTATACGGCGTCCTGATTCATATTGATATTAAAGGAGAGAAACTTTGGATTCAGTATGATGGTACAGAAGTCGGCGTAGCTAATGAACTTATTGAATCCGGCATTCCTAAAACAGATATTGTCCTAGCCTACCATTCACCTTTCGTTCGCCAGTACGACGGTTTTGCGGTTAGTTAAACTGAAGTTCCCCCCAGAACAAAATAACGGAATGCTTTGCTAGAGGGGGTAACAGCCATTCTTTTCGGGTCTGAAGGGCTGAAATGCTTTGTCTGTCAAGTTCTTGATCTGCCTGTCACCCCTTCAGAGGGGAAACATTGACTGGTCAAGGTTTCAGCGCCTTCCTTTGTCCTAATCGCCTGTTGAGTGTTGGTACAATTCCATCACCTGGGTAATCGGTAGCCGTGACTGCACGCCAATCGTTAAGGGCGAGGTATGTCCCCGATTCAGATGATCCGCCGCCGCACAACCAATCATGGCAGCATTATCGGTACAATATTTAATCGGTGGAAAAAGAACGCGCAACTGGTGAGATGACGCCGCCGCTTGTAGGTGCTGTCTCAATCCACTATTTGCCGCAACGCCACCCCCGACAGCAATTGTGGTTAACCCATAATCGATCGCACAATTCACCGCCCGTTTGGTGAGCGATCGCGCGACGGTTTCCTGGAACGAAGCCGCCAGATCAGCCACGGGTAATTCATCCCCTTCTTGCTCTAATTTTTGCACTAATCGCAAGACAGCCGTCTTCAATCCACTAAAACTGGAATCATAAGGATGATATCCGCCACTGGGACGCGATACCCTTCCTTCTGGTAACTTAAAGGCGTGAGGATTTCCTTCCTTGGCTAACCGATCAATCGCAGGTCCTCCAGGATAACCCAGGTGTAACAATCGAGCTACTTTATCAAAAGCCTCACCCGCCGCATCATCACGAGTTGAACCCAGCATTTCATAGACGCCACAGTCCTTAACATAAATTAAACTCGTATGACCCCCAGACACCAACAAACACAAAAATGGGGGTTCGAGTTCAGGTTCAATCAGATAGGTGGCGTAAATATGCCCTTCTAAGTGATGCACGCCCAGAAACGGCTTATGATGAACCATAGCCAGGGTTTTTGCCGCCGTTAACCCCATCAACAGGGAACCCACCAAACCGGGCGCACAAGTCGCCGCGATGCCATCAATCGCCTCCCAGCCCAGATTCGCTTCGGTTAAGGCTTGCGCGATCGCGGTATTGATCATTTCTAGATGCGATCGCGACGCCACTTCCGGCACAATCCCCCCATAAGGCTGATGCACCGGAATCTGAGATGCCACGACATTACTACAACAGATGCGATCCTGCACCACCGCCACGGCGGTTTCGTCACAACTGGTTTCTATGGCTAAAACACAAGCCATCTGTCCCTAACCTGAATGAAAAACTCAATTTACATTTTAATTAACTTAACTTTACTCTGTTCAACCTGTCAGAGTAAGATTGCTGAAGTGTACAAATCGTTTTTGTGTTTTGTACATACAACTTTTGATTTCGTAACAAAAGGAAACAATTCTATGCGACGATTGTTGGCTCTACTTTTCGCCGTGACCCTCTGGTTTAGCTTTGTCAGCCCAGCCTTGGCTGATTTTGACCATCTCACACCCTGTAGTGAATCACCTGCGTTTCAGCAACGAGCGCAGAACGCCCGTCCAACCACCGACGACCCCGATTCCGGGAAAAAACGCTTTGAGCGTTATTCCGAAGCCCTCTGTGGTGATGACGGACTGCCCCACTTAATTGCGGATGGTCGCTGGAGTCGAGCTGGTGACTTTCTCATTCCTAGCATTCTCTGGCTGTATATGGCTGGCTGGATTGGTTGGGTTGGTCGCGCCTATTTACAAGCGATTCAAAGCGAAAAGAATCCCGAAGAAAAAGAAATTATCATCGACGTGCCTTTGGCAATTAATAAAATGCTCTTTGGTTTTATTTGGCCCCTAGCTGCCGTACAAGAAGCCCTCTCTGGCAAATTGTACGCCAAGGCGGATGAAATTCCCGTATCCCCTCGCTAATCTAGAGATTGGCAAATTGATTGACTGACCTTACCTATTACGTTCAGGAGAAGTTTGATGCAGTATTTTCTCAAGTATCTGTCCTTAGCCCCGGTGTTAATTGCTGTTTGGCTAACCATTACCGCCGGAATTTTGATTGAGTTTAACCGCTTTTTCCCGGATCTTCTTTTCCATCCGATGCCTTAAGCCGACTGGTGGATATAGATTGAGGAGAGAATTTGTTGGTATTGTTATTTGGTGACATCCTCCCAACAGAATTGCCACCACAAGCTATCCAAAAATCCGACTTATAAGGATTAGTTGTAGCCGGAAAACTCGCTATTGCTTCATCGTAATTTTGAGTTTCCCAAAAATAATCCCGTCCCCCTAATTGGCGAGGACGGGATTTTTGATGAGGGCGTTATCAGTGATCAGTTATCAGTGATCAGTTATCAGGAGATGGGGAAATTGTGTAGGGGCGGGTTTCACAACTATCTTTGCGGTTACACCCAGATGTAACTAAACCCGCCCCGACTTAACGCATGACCAATGACCAATGACCAATGACCAATGACCAAATCCCAGATATCCTGGATAAGGTTGTAATTGAGAAGAGTTATGGCACGTTTAGCCCTGCTGAGTGTATCGGATAAAACTGGACTGGTTGAGTTTGCCCGTCAGTTAGTTACAGAATTTGACTTTGCCTTAATGAGTAGTGGGGGAACCGCCAAAGCCCTGCAAGAGGCGGACTTACCTGTAACTAAAGTATCTGATTATACAGAATTTCCTGAAATTTTAGGGGGTAGAGTGAAAACCCTACATCCCCGGATTCATGGTGGTATTCTGGGACGGCGCGATGTGGCGGAAGATGTGGAACAAATGGTAGCCCATCAGATTCTACCCATTGATTTGGTGGTGGTGAACTTGTATCCCTTTGCAGAAACGATCGCGAAACCGGATGTGACGTTATCAGAGGCGATCGAGAATATCGATATTGGTGGACCGGCGATGCTACGGGCGTCAGCGAAGAATTATGCCCATCTAACCGTTTTGTGTAACCCCAGTCAATATGAGACCTATCTAGAACAATTACGCCAGCATGAGCATCACCCGTCTATAGAATTCCGCCAATCTTGTGCGATAGAAGCATTTTCTCATACAGGTGATTATGATCGCGCGATCGCATCCTACCTCAGCCAAACCCAGGAAACCTCATCCACCTCATCCTCTACCCAAGAAGATTTTGTCCTCTCTGGAAAGCAACTGCAATCCCTACGCTACGGAGAAAATCCCCATCAATCCGCCACCTGGTATCAAACTGGAACCACTCCCACAGGCTGGACGGCTGCAACTAAAGTACAAGGAAAAGAACTCAGTTACAATAACCTAGTGGATTTAGAAGCCGCACGGCGGATTATTACTGAATTTACTGATTTACCCGCCGCCGCCGTCCTCAAGCATACCAATCCCTGTGGTGTGGCGTTGGCAGGTACGCTGTTTGAAGCTTACGAAAAAGCCTTACATGCTGATCCAGTTTCTGCCTTTGGTGGTATTGTCGCCTTGAACCATCCGATTGACATGTCTACAGCCGGGGCGTTAACCCAAACCTTCTTAGAATGTGTCGTCGCACCGGAGTGCGAACCCGACGCCAAAGAGATTCTGGCGAAAAAATCGAAGTTACGAGTATTACTTTTACCAGACTTACAACAAGGTCCCAAGCACACCGTAAAAGTAATTGCTGGCGGGTTACTGGTACAAGCGTCGGATGATGCAGTCGATAACCCCGACGACTGGCAAATTGTCACCGAAAAGCAACCGACAACGGATCAATTGGAAGAGTTATTATTTGCCTGGAAAGTGTGTAAACACGTTAAATCAAACGCCATTGTCGTCACCCGCGATCGCACCACATTAGGAATTGGTGCGGGTCAAATGAATCGCGTGGGTGCGGTGAAAATTGCCTTAGAACAAGCTGGGGAAAAAGCCAAAGGGGGTATTCTCGCCAGTGATGGATTCTTCCCCTTTGATGACTCAGTACGGACGGCGGCGGCGGCTGGAATAAGTGCGATCGTACAACCTGGGGGAAGTTTACGGGATCAAGATTCGATTCAGGCGGCGAATGAATTGGGGTTGGTGATGGTACTGACAGGTAGGCGTCACTTTTTGCATTAACTAACAGGCTATAAATTTAAAGCGGGACATGCTAGTTGAGATGAGGTTTTAGGTTTTAGGTTTTTGAGCCTCTCGTAACACTTAACACCTTCTCACAGATCAATGTCCTGCTTTGAGTTGGGGCTACAGTTTTGGTGTATGCGTTCAGCCATCTCTAAGTCTCATGCTCAAGAACTGAGCTTGCTATTTCATTTACCAACCTAATCACTTCTCTCTTATTGGTTGGCATATCTACGCTATTAACCTCAAGCACATAAACATCGTCGGCAAAACTGCTTATTACTTGCTCTGTAAATCTCTTGTTAAACTCATGCCAAAGTTGGTGATGTCTGATATAGTCTGGTGAGACTTTAAGCCGCAAACTGCCCCGTAAACTCAATCAATTTGTCAACCTATTTTTTAGGGCTAAGGTTCCCTGACTACGAACCTACCCGAGTAAAGCTACAATAGTGCAATAGAAATTACCACAACAATCCCCCATGAAAGTTAAAGGAATTATACGCGGCAAAACTATAGAGCTATTTCAAGAACTTCCCGTGCCTAATGGCGTGGAAATTTTTATTGAAATTCCTGATACTACTTTATCGAACCCTGACCCAAATTGGCAACAGCTACAAGCCATTATTGGCGCATGGAAGGATGATCAAGAAATCGGAGACATTTTTGCTCAGATTGATAGAGAACGCCATGCTGACTTGGGTGAACCGATAGATTTTGATAATTTCAACTAACTATTCAGATGTACTTGCTTGATACAAATATCTGTATAGCGATTATTCAGGGAAACCCATCGGCGATCGCTCATTTTCAGCAAAAATACCAAGACTGTTATCTGGTGACTCTAGTTCTTGGAGAACTCTATAAAGGCGTCTATTGTTCGAGTCGAGTTCAGCAAAATCTGCTGATTGTTGAACAATTTGCCAACCAACTGCCTAAAATTAACTTCGATGAGAATGCCGCTATCGAATTTGGCAAAATTCAAGGAGAACTCAGACAAATCGGTAGACCAACTGGACAAATTGATGCACTCATTGCCGCCGTTGCTCTTTCTCGGTCTGATTGTTTAGTCACTGATAATATGCGTCACTTTGTCAATATCCAAAATTTACACCTTGAGAATTGGTTAGTCCCTTAAACGATAGGAAATGGCAGAATACCGGATGGGCAAGACTGATAAACCTGGAAACGCTTCTATTATCAGTTGGTGGCTCTAGACTACCCGACAGACTATAGAGGGAGCGATCGCATTCACTCTTCTCTATTCCCCAACCTTGTGCTAACGGCTCAACAAGTGCTAAATGGCAATGTTAAAAATTGATGTTCAGTAAATCAGCATCCCCAGGTTGAGGTAATCGGGGCTTAGATGGGCGAGTTGGAGTAGAAGGCGGCGACGGTTGCGGGCTGGGTGTTGACATTTGAGGATCGGGGCGATTGGGATTATAAATGCTAACCAAAACCTCAATCAACTCCTCTCGCTGCTGGCGAGTCAGCTTTTCTATCGCCGCGCGATCGCCTGACATCGGATTTTCCGTTAACGTGCTACTACCAGGATAGTCAGATTCATTGATATACTCATTCGCCCCAAGATAGTCAGCCAGCGTCAACTTCCAATCAAACCGATAATTAGGAAGACGTCTTTTCTCATACAGGTGATAACGAATCAGACGACTTACCAATGTACTCTCTAAATTGACTTCGCCCGTTTCATTGGTGACATACTGGTTTTCTTTGGGAAAATCGGGCAACTGTTCATAAACTTGACGCCAAGTATCCTGCGATCGGATTAATTGGGCGCTGGCGGGTTGGGAACTTATAATTGACAAAACGGGGATAGTCCTAATCCCCGCTTTGCCCCAGCACAAGCTGATACTCGTCAGAATGGCAAGGGTGAACAGCACAAAGTAGCGCGTCGCCTTACCCTTCCGTTTCAGTTGGATCATAGTGAATAGGATGATATAGCTGTCGCCATAAAGATTACTCCCTCTCTGGTAGAAGATTACCTATTTTCCTCTTCCCCAGCTCCTAGACGTAGCATGCTACGTCTCTACATTGCTCCCCTAGCGCCCGCCTTTAATCCCCAATAATTTCCGGTTGAGTCAATTCGTCAGACATCTCAATGATTGCCCGCAGTACTGGCTTCATCATTGGATCATCCAGATTTTCAAAATCTTCATAGCGACGGCGCTTTGCCCGATTTGCCACTTGCACCGTAATCCGATAGCGGTTAGAAGCAGCGGTAACTAGCTCCTCAGCCCGGTGCATAATTTGACTCGAATCAAACTGGTAACGCCGATGCAGCATAGATTTTTAGTTCCTAAAGTAGCAAGTTATCAGTCTAGCATTTTTGACCAATAACTCCTTGTGTTAGCGCCGTGGAGCAAAGCTCACAAATAAAGCGAAGCTCAGAAATAACTCCCCTCTCTTCAGACCGGAAAGTCCCAGCTTAGTCCTCATGGTCTTCAAATGGATCACTCAATTCAGCCGAAGGCGGACCAAACGCTGTGTAGATAGAAAAGCCAGTGACGGCGATTAGAATCACAGCGACTGAAATGCTAAGAACTATTGCAGGTTCCATTGTGGATATTATATAAATGAGTCTTCTTCCTCTATAATATTACAGAACATTACAAAACGTGATCGAAATTAATCATAGGTGACCCATGGCACAACAGACGCGGTTAGGAGATATTCTCAAACCCCTGAACTCTGAATATGGTAAAGTAGCTCCCGGTTGGGGAACAACGCCCTTAATGGCAGTGTTCATGCTCTTATTCTTCGTTTTCTTGCTAATTATCTTGCAGCTATACAACTCCTCGCTGTTGCTGGAGAACATCAATGTGGATTGGAGGAGCCTAGGTCAATAGGTCTCTAGGTTTTGAGCGTTCATGGTTCATAGTTCATGGTTCATAGCCATAAACTTTTCTCTAATCAGGCATGAACCATGAATATCCTCTCCCTGTCTGCTTGTCAGTGGGGAGATAATTATCAATGAAAAGTTAGACTTTCACATTGGATACACAATAGAAATAGCTATTAGTACATCAGGAGGTTATGAAATGAACGTTTTTGGTATTGGTTTACCGGAAATGGCGCTGATTTTAATCGTGGCGTTATTAGTATTTGGTCCGAAAAAGTTACCAGAGATTGGTCAGAGTCTAGGGAAAGCTATTCGTGGTTTTCAAGATGCCTCGAGAGAATTTGAAACGGAATTTAAGCGGGAGGCTCAACAATTAGAACAAGCGGCGAAAACACCTGCCCTGTCTGAAACTCAGCAGCAAGCTAATTCTGAAGCTGATTCAACAGATAGCAAAAACCCAAGCCGCTACTCCGTCTCAAGCTAGCTAAAAACTATTTTGTCAGCGAACGTGAAGACAAAGAATTGGTAGATACTAACTCATGTTTCCCTAGCTGTTCTCATTTTTCAGTGTTTAAAATTCCACAAAACGTCAGGACATTGATGTCCTAAAGGTGGCACTCACTATGAATGAAAAAGTAACCAACATCAGATTGGTAAGGGGGGAATCAAAATTCTATCGGTCTTGGGAATCCGGGCGGCTGCTGATAGACAGGATGTAAGACTTAATCGTAGGCAGTCTATGATGAAGTAATTCGTGATGAACTAAAAAACTGACACCAAGCTCATGTCATGGTGTCAGTTTTTCATACAGACCGTTGCCCATTATTTTGCTCAGTGTTGGGTTCTTCAAACTTGTAGCCAACCCCCCGAATTGTTTGGATTAACTTCGGGTCACTCGCATCGATTTCGATCTTTTTGCGAATTTGTCCAATATGAACGTCAACAACTCGTTGGTCTCCAACATAGTCGTATTCCCAAACTTCCTGAATCAATTCAGAACGGCGCAGGACTTGACCCGGGTGAGATGCTAAGAAATGTAACAAATCGAACTCTAGAGCGGTCAAGGGGACAAGTTGGTCGTGAAGGGTCACCTCCCGACGGGTGGGATCAATCGTCAAGTGATTGTAAACGAGACGTTGTTGGTCAGACGGCGTAATTTCTCGCTTACGTCTCAAAATCGCCCCAACTCGGTTTTCGAGTTCCATTAAATCGAAGGGCTTGGTGAGATAATCATCACCCCCCTGTTTGAACCCTTGATTTTTGTCATCGGGTTGATCGCGAGACGTGAGGAAGAGGACAAAAACATCATTGATGCTTTGCATTTCCCGGCAAAGGTTGTAGCCAAGGGCATCTGGCAAATTCACATCCAGAATTATTAAGTCTGGGTTGAATTGCTTAAATGTGGCTAGAGCCGTCTTACCATCCTGCGCCGACTCCATTTGATAGTTCTTGGTGCTCAAAAAGCGAATTATTAAATTGCGGATTGCCGGATCGTCGTCCACGACAAGAATTTTGGCGGAGACCATGGTCATAAATTTCCACGGAGAACTAATTTCAGGGATTGATACAAGATGCACACCTATTCACCACTAGGATGTATTGAGCATTTTAGTCAATACTCTTATAGCGTAGCTGGATCAGGAATCAGGGTATAGATTTTTGTGACATCAATGGCGTAGTAAGCATTTAAGTCAATTATCGCCAGAGAATGCAGGGATGCCAATAGCGGCTAGCATCATTACCCAAGTGGAAGTGGGAAAATAGGGCAGCCGCCCAATAGCATAACCGCTTTTGGCAGATCTGGCATCACTTGGGCTTGCCTCAACGAATTTTTCTGCCAAGAGGACTTGTTTGCAAAGAACAGGCTACACTAGCTTGCAAGGGAGTTAGCATGGCACTCGGTACGTAACTAGGCTGTTACCTGTTGGGTGCAGCAGGGTTTAGAAGATCGATGTCTATCATAATAACCAGTGTAGAGTCTTACATATACCAGTGAAAAAGGGATGTCTAGGAGGTTTTGAATGAGCGATCAAAATCCCTACGAAAAACTTGGGGTTACAGAAGATGCTTCCTTTGATGAAATTCAGGATGCTAAAGGACGCTTGATGCAGCAGCATCGCGGCGAACCTAAGCTCGTCGAGTCAGTAGAGGCGGCTTATGATGCGATTATTATGGATCGCCTCAGAATGCGCCAAGAAGGAAAAATCAAGGTTCCAGAACGCATTCGTTTTCCCGAACGGGAAAAAGTGCCACAAACCTCCTTGGGTTTTAGCTCCCCCTCAGCCAATTCCTCTCCGGCTTGGTTGCAAGGACTGTTAGATACCCCGACGAGGAGTGATCTAGTTGCCCCCACGGTTGTGTTCTTGGTCTTGATTGGTCTGATTCTGTTTTATCCAGAAGCGTCAATTCTTACCTTTACTGTCGCCTTGGGGTTTGGCGGTACGATTTATTTCCTCAATCGCAAAGAACAACAATTTGGTCGGGCGGTATTGCTGACCCTCGTTGGTTTGCTGCTAGGTGTAGCGTTGGGAACCGTTCTGGGAGGAGCATTAGAGTCACTGCTTATCGACATGGGTTTGACCGTTGAGAAATTTGCCTCATTGGTAACCTTTGTCTTGTTCTGGCTGATTAGCAGCTTCCTGCGATGAAAGGGGGGAAGAGGAGAAGACGAGAGGGTAAATTCCATCGGGATGTTCCCTGTTCCCTCTTTTCCCTCAAAAATACTGATCAACTCTTTTCCATCGGCAAACAACCGCGTTTCATCTGCTCCCGCTCGATCGCCTCAAACAAAGCCCGGAAATTCCCCTCACCAAACCCTTTTGCTCCCCATTGCCGTTCGATGAACTCAAAGAAGAAGGTGGGTTCGGCAAAAATGGGTTGGGTAAAGGTTTGCAGCAGCAACGCTTGCGGGGATTGAGCTTGCCAATCCACTAAAATTTGCTGCTGCGCGATCGCATCCCATGCCGCCGTCGAGAAATTATAACCCGGATAGCGATCGCGCAGTTGACTGTAATAACTGGGGGGAACGTTGATGAAGGACATACCCTGACGACGCCGTTGCGCGATCGTACCCACAATATTTCTCGTGGCTATAGCAATATGCTGGACTCCGGCTCCTCCGTTCACATCCAGAAATTCCTGAATTTGAGAATTCGCCGATGTCGGTTCATTAATGGGCAATTGTGTCCCGGTTACCGGATGCACCATCACCTGAGAGCATAAGCCAGATTTCTCAGTCTGGATGGTAAACACCTGCTGCGGTTGGAATTCCAACACCTGCTGATACCACTGAACCGCTTTCGCTAAATCCCCAGCCGCCACATTCAGGACAATGTGATCGATATGGGTAAACGCTTCAGTTGGGGATTGGGGAAGTGTTGAATGTAGAGACACGCCATGGCGCGTCTGAGGGTTAAATGTTGACCCTTCACTTCGCTCAAGGACATGGTTTGTAGGGGCGGGTTTAGGGATTTTCTTGTCGCTATCGATGGTAACGTTTGTACAAAACCCGCCCTGACCGAGTTTTGAGTCAAATCCCCCATCTCCTTTGTCCTTTTGATTTACTCCGTTTGACCCCACCTTCGTCTCACTCAGCCAGTCTACCTGTACCGGAAAGCAGAGGATGGGATTAAAGCTATGGCGTTCGACCAAAGTATGAGTCATATCGCCCCATGCAGCGACTTTAGCCCACTTTATGCATCCAGCCTTATAAACTTGGGTTTGAAGAGGTTGTAAGACCTTAGCGCCGCGTTGGAGAAGTTTTTCCATGCTCCATTCCAGATCGGCAACCTTAAATGCAATATCAGCAACACCTGGAGGATGCTGGCGCAGAAACTGGGCAACGGGACTATTCGGCGCGATCGCAGACGACAGGACACAATAAATAGCACCACTCTTGACCACCGTCGTGTGTGTGTGACAACTTGCCCCTGATGCCACAGATTGAAAGCCCATCTTCTCAACAAACCAATCGCGGCAGGCTAGCGCATCTTTAACGTAAAAGTGAATGTGATCGATTCTCATGGCTTATCCAATCCGGCAGCTTACTTGGTTGTCAATTTTGCCGTCTTTTGCGGAATTTCAGCTCATTCTTAAGGGAGAGCGTGTTCTAGACGTACCATGGCACGTCTGGGTGCGGGGTTGTAGGGGCGGGTTTTACCGATAACATTTTGGAGCTAACCGTTAACGTAAATAAACCCGCCCTTCTTTGGCAGCCAGTTAAAAGAATAGATGGCTTTCCGGCTGGATGTTGATTTCCATCGGTACCGCTTGCGGATCAGCTCTCAGGGCAAACAGAATAGCATTAGCTGCTGTTTGCGGAGTCAGCATCTTTTTGCGATCCACTTTTAAGCTGACATTATCCCAGAAGGGCGAATCTACACCACCAAAGTAAAAGAGTGTAAACTTAATCCCAAAGCGCTTTAATTCATCTGCCATACATTTGCTAAATCCGACAACGCCGAACTTCGAGGCGCAGTAAGCTGACGCCATCGCCATGGAATGTTTGCCTAAAATGCCGATGATGTTACAAATGTGACCGGATTTTTGAGCCTTCATCACTTCAGCGGCGGCTTGACAGGTATAGAAGCTACCTTTGAGATTTAAGTCCAGCATGGCGTCTAGGTCAGCCGATGTAATTTTGTTGTATTGTTTAAGAATTCCTGTCCCTGCCGCATTGATGAGTACGTCAATTTGACCAAACTTGTCAACCGCTTTCTGCATCAGCGTTTCCACTTGGGCTGGATCGGTGATATCGGTGGGTACATTTAAGACTTGCTCTAGGTTAGCCATGGGGAGTTGGGAGGTCAAAGTGGCTAGGCGATCGCTCTGTCTGGCGGCGAGGACTAAATTGGCTCCCTCTTTTGCCAATTGGTGGGTTATAGCCGATCCAATACCCCCTGTGGCACCAACGACGACAATAACTTTATCGGGCATATAATTTTACATTTCTTTACATCTTTACCTATGATAGAGCGGTTTGTCCGTTGTCCTTGGTCAAACGTTACCATCAATAGCAACAAGAACATTCCCTTAGCCGTTCAACCGGGGCGGGTTTAGTTACATCAGGGTCTCAAACAAAGGATAATAGTCAAACCCGCCCCTACATTCAGACGTGCCATGGCGCGTCTCTACTAACTATGGATATTGTGGTCATTGGTAGCGGATTTGGCGGACTCTCGGCAGCGATTCGGTTACAGGCTGGGGGTCATCGGGTGACGATTGTGGAAAAGCGCGATCGCGCCGGGGGGCGTGCGTATGTTTATCAACAGCAGGGGTTTACCTTTGATGGGGGTCCCACGATTATTACTGTGCCACATCTGATTGATGAGTTATTTGCCTTAGCTGGGAAAAAGACTGCCGATTATGTCAAACTTGTCTCCCTTGAACCCTTTTATAACGTTCGCTTTCCCGATGGGTCAGTCTTTCACTACAATAATTCCACCGAGGCTCTAATTGAACAAATTCGGGATTTTAATCCAGCCGATGTCGCCGGCTATCAACGTTTTGCTAAAGCCGCAAACGCTATTTTTGAGAAAGGATTGCCATTGATGGAGCAGTCGTTTAGTCGCTTCACGGATATGCTAAACGTGGCTCCAGATTTGATTCGCTTACAGACTTATAAATCCGTCGCTGGGTTGGTGAATCAGTACATTCAAGATGAACGATTGCGGCAAGTTTTTAGTTTTCATCCTTTATTAATTGGTGGGAATCCATTTCAGAGTACGGCTATCTACGCCATGATTCACAAGTTAGAACAGGCGTTTGGGATTTGGTTTCCGATGGGGGGAACGGGCGCATTAGTCCAGGCGTTGGTGCAAGTGTTTCAGGAACTTGGGGGTCAACTATTACTGAATCGATCGGTAACGGAAATTGTGGTGGATGAAAAAACCAAACGAGCGACAGGCGTAAGGTTAGAGAGGGGAGAGGTGCTGAAGGCAGATGCGGTGGTGAGTAATGCGGATGTGGTGTTTACATACTTGAATTTAATTCCCCAGAAATTTCGCCGCAAATATAATGACCGTCGCGTTAAAAAAATGCGCTATTCTATGTCCTTATTTGTGCTGTATTTTGGTACAAATCGTCAGTATCCAGAGATGGCACATCATGAAATATTGATGGGGACTCGGTATCGGGAATTAATGCGGGATATTTTTGTGCGCCAGCAGCTTGCAGAGGATTTTGCCTTGTACTTACATCATCCGACGGCGACTGATCCATCTCTTGCACCGCCGGGATGTGATTGTTGGTATGTATTATCCCCGGTTCCTAATTTGGGAAGTCAAACCGATTGGCGGGTGATGGCGAAACCGTATAGGAATAAGATTATTGATTATTTAGAACAGCATTATTTACCGGATTTGTCTAAGCATATAGTCACCGAACATTATATTGATCCGTTGCATTTTCGTGATACGTTAAATAGTTATTTAGGCAGTGCGTTTTCCGTGGAACCGATTCTCACGCAGTCGGCTTGGTTTCGTCCTCATAATCGGAGTGAGGATATTCCGAATCTCTATTTTGTGGGAGCGGGAACGCATCCGGGGGCGGGATTGCCAGGGGTGATGAGTTCGGGAAAAATTGCGGCGCGGTTGATTGAAGAAAGTCAAAGGGCGCGGGTTTAAATTGGGGTTGCTGAATAAGTCTGGTGGTGGGGGTAGAGAGCAGGGGAAGCAGGGGGAGCAGGGGAAGCAGGGAGAGTAGGAGGAACCATAGTACATTTTCCCTGATAGCGGTGCAAGGGTATAAAAGGGTTTAACCCTTTTTCCTTGAACAAGAGCAAATATCAATGCCACTCAAATGCGGGTGCGATCGCGCTAACCACGAATGGCGGTATTATTAGCATCACCAGTGAGGATGCGATCAGGTTTTCCGGTTCGGGTTTAATGCAAACCCATGGCGGAAACATTATTCTCAGAGGAAGGAAGATTAAGGGGGGTGGGGTTACCCTGAATAGTGGTAACCCCATGGGTGAGGGGGGAGGTATTCATACTAACGCGAATTTGGGTGACTTGGCAATGGTAATCTGAATATTGACATCATCACCGCCCTATAAGTGCGGTGATTCCTCACCACGCCACCTTTTTAAGGGTGATCGCTGAATAGGGGTCAAACGGGCGGGTGCGAGTCATATCAGGGCGGACAAGAAAGGATAATAATAAAACAAGTGCTAAAGCACTGACTACAAACAACAATTAACCAAATGCACCATCAACCAACCCCCTGGTTCCGTCGCCGAGATATTGTCATCGCCTATACATTGCTGCGAATCGTTTTAGGCATAAACTTTTTTAACCACGGCTTTACACGTCTCGGTAATATTCCCGGCTTTGCCCAGTCGATGGTTGATTTATTTCAAGATACCTTTATTCCCGAACCTTTAGTCAGGGCACCCGCTTTACTGGTGCCAATTGTGGAATTTATTGTCGGATTTCTGGTGACACTGGGATTAGCGACTCAAGCCGCGTTAGTCACCGGATTTGGCTTAATGATCGTGCTGATGTATGGGGTGACATTACTGCAAAACTGGGATACGGCAACAAGTCAATTGATTTATTGTCTGGTGTTTTTTATCTTAGTTGCTGGCAATAGTTTTAATGACGTCTCCATTGACGCATGGTGGCAACGGCGGAAGACGCGATAGGTGCTTCGCACACGCTTCGCGTTGGCGAAGCCTGTTCGATAGAACGTATCGCAGCGTCTTGATTCCTCGGAAACTCATTAACACGTCCCAATTGCCAACTTCCGGTAGACTATTGACAATACGCCTAAAGTATCAACTTAATTCCGCACAACATCAGCTTAGAGAAAGGATGACTATCAATTATGACCAACTCACCGAAAATTCTGGCATTTGCGGGTAGCGCCCGCACAGCATCCTGGAACAAAAAATTAGTAAAAATTGCGGTTGAGGGTGCAAAAGAAGCCGATGCGGAGGTTACCTATATAGATTTTCGCGATTTACCTATGCCCCTGTATGACCAAGACTTGGAAGAAAACGCAGGTATTCCGGAAACTGTCCGCAAATTCAAGCAACTAATGAAAGCCCATCAAGGCTTACTCATCGCCTCACCGGAATACAACAGTTCAATCTCACCTTTACTCAAAAATGCCATTGACTGGGCATCTCGTCCAGAACCGGGCGAACCCCCTCTTGCCCTCACCTGTTTTCGGAATAAAGTGGCTGTCTTGATGAGTACCTCACCCGGAGGAATGGGCGGGTTACGGGGTTTAATTCATGTTCGTGCCATTCTCGGTAATATTGGCGTGTTGGTTTTACCGGATCAGAAAGCGATTTCCAATGCGTATCAGGCATTTGATCAGAATGGGAACTTGATTGATGAGACACAACAAGCGGCGGTGAAACAATTGGGTAGTAAATTAGCCACAGTCCTGGCAAAATTAGCTTGATCAGGGAAGCCCAGGTGTAGAGAGACTCCAGGTGTAGCGCGATAAACAAAGGACGTAGCTTGCTTCTGGCGAAGCGAGTATGACCAATGACGAATGACAAAGGACAAATCTGCTGTAGACTATCTCTAGCCCAACTGTAATTGCCCAAGTTAGCGTGTTCAGCCCATCTAGTTCTGACCAATCCCCTTCCCATAAATCTTTGCCCAATCAACGATGGCAAATTTCCTCCGCTAACCCAGAAAAAGCCAATCAACTCGCCCAAGGGACAGGATTGTCACCCCTGCTGGGTCAAGTGTTACTTAATCGAGGATTCGACACGGTAGACCAAGCTATGGTCTATTTATATCCAGAATCCCAGGCTATGCCCACGCCGATGGATGAATTTCCTGACTTGGCGATTAGTGTGGATATGCTCAAAGAAGCGATCGCAGAAAATGAGAAAATAGCCATCTGTGGTGACTATGATGCCGATGGCATGACCAGTACCGCCTTGTTACTGCGGGCATTACGGTGGTTAGGGGCGGATGTGGACTATGGGATTCCTAGTCGGATGAAAGAAGGCTATGGGATCAATACTCGGATTGTCGAAGAATTCGCCAATGAAGGCGTGGGGCTAATTCTGACTGTGGATAATGGGATTGCAGCACACGACGCGATCGCACGCGCTGTAGAACTGGGTATTACAGTTATTATTACCGATCATCACGACCTTCCCCCCGAACTCCCCAACGCCGATGCAATTCTCAACCCTAAACAGTTACCCGAATCTTCCCCCTATCGCAGTTTAGCTGGTGTCGGTGTCGCCTATATATTAGCCGTTACCCTCGCCCAAGATTTAGGTCAGCATCAGGGACTCACTAGCCAACTCCTAGAACTCTTCACCCTAGGAACTATAGCCGATCTCGCCCCCTTAACGGATATTAACCGCCGTTGGTTAAAACGAGGATTGCAACGCTTACCTAAATCTCAACTGGCGGGAATTCAGGCTTTAATCCAAATGTCAGGCGTCAGTGAAGACCAAATCGCCCTGAAACCGGAAGATATCGGCTTTAAACTTGGACCCAGGATTAACGCGGTGGGGCGCTTAGCTGATCCGCAAATCGTGATTGAACTCCTCACCACCAGCGATTCTGGAATCGCCTTAGAACGGGCGATGCAATGCGAACAAATTAACCAAAAACGTCAACACCTGTGCGCGGAAATTGAGCAAGAGGCGATCGCACTAATTGAAACAGAGGAGTTAAACTGGCAACAGCAGCGCGTTCTCGTCTTAGTGCAACCGGATTGGCATCATGGGGTGATTGGCATTGTGGCGTCGCGCCTGGTGGAACGGTATGGTGTTCCGGTATTTATTGGTACTTATGAAGACGAAAACCCAGAACAGATTCGCGGTTCTGCACGAGGGATTCGGGAATTCCATGTCTTTGAAGCCCTACAATTTTGCCATGATTTATTAGGGAAATTTGGCGGACACCAAGCAGCGGGAGGGTTTTCGTTACCGACTGAAAATTTAGCGGCGTTTCAAACTCAACTCAGTCACTTTGCCCATCAATGTTTAGAACCTGAACATCTGAAGCCTTTAGTCGCTATCGACACCGAGGCGAATTTTAATCAAATTACTCATAATCTTTACGAACAAATTGACCGATTGCATCCCTGTGGGATTGGTAATCCTGACCCAATATTCTGGACGCCGAATGTGCGCGTGGTGGAACAAAGACTCGTGGGCAAAGGGCATCTAAAGCTTACCCTGTCTGGATTTGATGGAACCAAGCAAGTGAATGCGATCGCGTGGCGTTGGGGTGAATACTTCCCTTTACCCTCTACTGTAGATATTGCCTATAAACTCAAAGATAATGCCTGGAATGGAAATGTGACAATTGAATTAGAATTAGTTGGCATTCGGGTGAGTGAATCCGCCCCATCAGGGATTAAAAAAGCTGAATTTTATCACAATGAACGTCGCTATACCTGTAGTTTATGGGAATCATTAAACGAGTTGCGAATTAGAAATTCTGAAGGCAAAGTTCTGGTGATTCAAAAAGGACAGCGTACCGGGCTTTTAGGGTTCAAGCGGGATGATGCGAAACAAGTGGATGTTACCCAGCCTCACTATTATCAGTTAATTAAAGCCGCGACTCGTGCTTTAAAGTTGTGATTGGTCATTCGTTATTGGTCATTGGCCATTTGTCCTTTGTCATTTAGTCGGGGCGGGTTTAGTTAGATTTGGGTGCAACTGAAACGATAGTTGTCAAACCCGCCCCTACAACTGTCATCAGATGGCTTCCCTATCTCCCCCAGCTCCCCCAGCTCCCCCAGCTCCCCCAGCTCCCCCAGCTTCCCCAGCTTCCCCAGCTTCCCCAGCTTCCCCAGCTTCCCCAGCTTCCCCAGCTTCCCCAGCTCCCCCAGCTTCCCCAGCTTCCCCAGCTCCCCCAGCTTCCCCAGCTTCCCCAGCTTCCCCAGCTCCCCCAGCTTCCCCAGCTCCCCCAGCTTCCCCAGCTTCCCCAGCTTCCCCAGCTTCCCCAGCTCCCCCAGCTCCCCCAGCTTCCCCGGCTTCAACGCATCAGGGAGCAAGATGCTCCCACTACAAGCAAACAGACGGCTACAGGTCTCCCCTAAAAGCAGCCAGCAGAAAAATAACCACAGGACCAGCAATCACAATCGCCGCCAGCACGCTAAGCTGGGCAATCAGTTCCCAGTTGATATTCCCGATAAAACTTAAATCCATCTATCCTCCCGATTAACCTAATTTAGATGATGTCGTTAAAAATTGCCGATTAGATTTTACTGGCTAATTGACCAGTTTTTTTAATCAAATTAACAAAACTATACAAAACGTAACAGAAATGTCATTTGTCCTGTGTCATCTGTCCTTGTCTATCCGACAGAGGAAAACCCGTTATCCTAGAGAAGCTTGGAATCAATCGCTCGATGGTGAAATGCAATGGCAACTTGGCGTTGTGTAAAGCAATGTGGTGCGTGCTGTTATCTAGACCCAACCGAACGCCCTGGATTAGAAACCTATCTGACACCAGAGGAGTTAGACCAGTATTTGAGTATGGTGGGGGAAGACGGATGGTGTGTCAATTTTGATCATCAGACTCGTGAATGTCGCATTTATGCCCATCGCCCTCGCTTCTGTCGGGTGGAGGCGGATATATTTCAGGAAATGTATGGGATTGAACCGGAGGAGTTAAACGATTTTGCGATCGACTGTTGTCGAGATCATATCACCGATCTCTACGGCGATCGCAGTTTGGAGATGCTACGCTTTGACCGGGAAGTTGGGATATAACTGCTCTTTATTTCCCACAAAACACACCCATTTTGTTTTAGGTTTTGGCAAAAGCCAAATTATAATCGAGTTTTACAACAACCCAGTGAGGGTTCAAAAAAAATGGCAGACTCTCACAAAAACTACACCTTTCAGGGCGATGTCGGCAGTGTTGAAAGTCACGGTCATGTCGTAAGCTCTGGTAATCACAACACCATTAACAGCGCGGCGGGTGAGGTTAAAGGGGATTATAAAAGCCTTCATAACGCTCAAAACTACACATCAGAGCAAGCACAAATATTAACGGAACTGAAGAAAGCTGAAACCCAAATTCAGAAGCTTTTGACTCAACTACAAGCTCAGGGACATTCCCCAGAACTGGCTCAACGAGAAGCGGCAAATTACTTAGCTACAAAAGCCAAGCAAACTCCAGAATTTAAAGATAGGCTGAAAACCTGGGGACATTACTTAGGAGATGCAGCCGCTAATAATTTGATTGGAACAGGAACAATAGAAGTGATTAAGCTAGGTCTAAACTTAATCGGTTTTCCCATGCCGTAAGCGTTAATTATAACTATAGCAGTATCTTTGATGGGAGGACAGAGGATAAGCTGTCATGCATTTAAATTGGGTATGGGTATTAGTAGCGAGCAAGATGCAAAGCCTGCGGCATGGCTTCGCTAAACGCACTACAAGGATTGCGCCATTATTGATATTAAGGTTTAAATGCCGAATAGCTTACTTCGCTTTTGTTGCACGGAAGGGGAAGACTAGAGGATGCGAGAGTTTTTCCATGGGGAAGAATTCAAAACCTCTCTCCTCGCAGGAGAGAGGTTTGGAGAGAGGTTTGGAGAAATGCCATGAACAATGAGAATAAAGATTACACCTTTGGTGATGATGTTGGTACGGAATAATAGAGCGCTTTTTCTGTTTTTCATTGAGGGAGTTGAGTCACCCTCATCCCCTAACCCCTTCTTCCATCGAGGGAGAAGGGGAACCGGAAAATGCCTCAAATATGTCTTCTCGTGTCAACATAAACGAGAATGAAAAATAAGCTTTTTTTTCTCTATTATTCACCCAAAACATAAACACTCAATTCAGTTCAATTCTCCCCTCTCCCGTGCAAAAAACCTACGCCTGTTAGCTGGGGGTGAGGGGTTGAGCTTAAATTTCTTGAACTCAGTCAGGGCGGGTTTTGTACAAACGTTACCACTAATAGCCAAACGAAAATTCCTAAACACGCCCCTACAAACCTGATTATATTAGCAAGCGCGTTGGGTGAATACTTCCCCAATCACTAATCAACAAATTTGCATGGGTATAGCATAATCGGCGTCGGCTACGATATTACCTTTGAGGCGTTTATCTGGGGAATCAATGGCGACAATTCGACCATAAGCCACCCACACGTCGGTTCCGGGTTCTAATCGAGCCAGTTTCCAACGGGCGACTGGAAGGGTTTGGGTTTCGCCATTGTCCATTTCAATTGTGGCAAAGTTAGAGGCGCGGCTGACAACTTCCCCATGTTTGGGTTGCACGGGTTCAGCTTCTGTTGTGTTGGGAGTATTGGGGTTAAGTGAACCTTCGCCAAGGGGACGTGCGATCGCGGAAGTCCCAGCAACAGCACAGAGTACGGCACTTAACATTGTACCTGTTAGGAGTTTGGGTGTGGAAATTCGCATATAAACCTTTGTTAATTCAGCAATGGGTTAATTTTTTTCTGCAATTAAACCTATCTTTTAGCTTAGAAATTAAAAGGTAATGAAATCATGACTCGAATGATAGATGTTTGCTCTGATCCGTAAGTTGGAGAGAAAAGAGACAGATATCTATCTTTTGGGGGTTTACTCTACAGCGCTTTTTAAGTCAGTGAGGTACACAGACAGATCCCCGACTTCTTGAATAAGTCGGGGATCTTGCTTAGAGACTGTACCTCATCAGTATCAAATAGGGTTTTGAAGCAACGGATCTGCTTCAGCATTCCCATCGACTGGATGTAATAATTAGCTACGTTCATACCTAATAATATTGAATCGTTCTGTATCTTTTGGAGCCTGAAAGTATTTTGTTATCGCCTCAAATTCGGCATCGCTGGTAAATGCGGCTCCGTCTGGTTTATCCTGGCTGCGTTTCTTTAGCTGTTGTTTACACAGATTGTTGGTTGCATCGATAAAATGAAGCTCGTGAGTAGCATTAGTTTTCTCGATAAGCTGACGGAACCACTGACGTTGATTTTGGGTATTGGCGGGAAAATCTAGAACAACTGAGATACCGTTTAAGAGAAGATTGCAGATGTGATCGGAAATGGCATTTTTAAGACGCCAAGAATATTTAATGTAACTGGGAATATCAATAATTTCTTCGGGATAGAGTTGGGAGAGTAGGTCATCTTCAACTAGCAGAATTGCATTATTTTCATGGGCTAGCTGTTTGGCTAAGGTTGATTTTCCGGCTGCCATTTTTCCACAAAAGAAATAGAGGGTGGCTTGGTTGTTCATTTAGAAGTGTCTCTCTGTTCAGGTACTTATTGGTTGACGTAAGGATTAACAATTTTTGCCCAGTTGAGGTATCCTTTGCCGTTTAAATGTACGCCGTCTATGGTATATACTGGGTCGAGTTGTTTCTGGTCGTTGGTAAAGTGCTGATGTATATCAATGTAGGTATAGGAAAATTCGTTGGCTAGGTTTTGTAGGTGGCGATTGACAGAAATAATATCGGAGTTGTTGACTTTAATGGGATATTGGATGGTGTTCATGGGTAAGAGGCTTTGAATAAAGACTTGGGTTTCTGGGGTTTGGCGTTGAATTTGCTCTAGGATGCGGCGATAGTTTTGGGCAATTTCGCTGGCGGGTTTCTTTTCATTCCAGAGGTCATTTGCGCCAATCATTAGAAAGAGTTTTTGGGGTTGGGATGCGGTGATTTCCTTGAGGCGATTGAGAACGCCGTCGGTGGTGTCTCCAGAGATGCCGCGATTGCGGATGTTGGCGTTTCCGAGGAGTTCTGCCCATTCACCTTGATCGGTGAGACTATCGCCAATGAAGATAATTTCGGTTTCGGAGTTGGGCATTTGCTCAAACATTTGTTTTCGCATTTGGTGGTAGGTGGATTGATAGGTGTTGCGACGACGGGCTATGGTTACGGTTTGTTCGATTTGTTGATTAAAGGGGAGTTTGCTGATTAGGTAGGGAATGCCGCCTCTGCGAATGATTAAGATGCTGAAGAGGAGGATAAAGAGTAGGTTTAGGCTGAGTGATGTCCAAAGGATTAGGGAATGTTTGGTCGTCATGGGGAATCGGTAGATGGGTTTAGATAATGTAGGGGCGGGTTTAGGGACTAAATTTGGCTAGTTAGAACTAACTGAACAACGAAACCCGCCCTGACTCACCATAAATGAACAAGGGAATATGCCATATTTTACCAATAAATGAACAACGAAACCCGCCCTGACTCACCATAAATGAACAAGGGAATATGCCGTATTTAATAAATGAAGGACAAAACCCGCCCTGCCTCACCATAAATGAACAAGGGAATATGCCGTATTCTACCAATAAATGAAGGACGAAACCTGTATTGTCTTAACCAATAACTGATCAATAAAATCTGCCTGTAGGGATGGGTTTTATTGATCAGGTGGTGTTGATGTTCTGATCATTGGATAGGCTAAAGCCCTTACTACAAACTACGGACGAGGATATAATATTTTAGGTGCTTTCAGGGGGAAAGTTGATGAGTGTGATTCCATCAGAAGGGTGCTATTGGCTGCAAAATGCTTGTGTGCCAGTTTCGATGTTGCAGGTTGAGGATGCGTCGATTTGGGAGAGTCGAACGTCTGAGGGGTTGTGTTTGGTGGATATTCAGGTGGCTGAGGGGAAAGTGGCGCAAGTTGTGCGGGCGAATTCTCAGCAGATGGGTGATACGGCGGTGGTGGATGTACAGGGGGGACAGGTTTGGGCGGGGTTTGTGGATGTGCATACTCATCTGGATAAGGGGCATATTTGGCAACGCACGCCGAATCCGGAGGGGAGGTTTGATCTGGCGTTGGAGAGGGTAAAGCAGGATAGTTTACAGTATTGGCAAGCTGAGGATGTTTATCGCCGGATGGCGTTTGGGTTGAGGTGTAGTTATGCCCATGGTACTCAGGCGATTCGGACGCATATTGATGCGTTTGGCGAACAGGCGAGGATTAGTTTTGGCGTGTTTGGGCAGTTACAGCAGGAATGGGCGAATCGATTAGTATTACAGGCGGTTTCTTTGGTGTCGCTGGATTATTATTTGACGCCGGAGGGGGTGAAGTTGGCGGATTTGGTGGCGGATGTGGGGGGAGTTTTGGGGGGTGTGGCGTATATGAATCCGGATATTGAGGCGCAGTTGAATCGGGTGTTTCGGCTGGCGCAGGAACGGGATTTGGCGCTGGATTTTCATACGGATGAGACGGATAATCCGGAGTCGATTTGTTTGCGGAAGGTGGCGGAAACGGCGCTGCGGTTTGAGTTTGGGCGACAGATAGTTTGTGGACATTGTTGTAGTTTGGCGGTACAGTCGCCGGAGGTGGTGGCGGAGACGTTGGCGCTGGTGAAGCAGGCGGGGATTGGGGTGGTGAGTTTACCGTTGTCGAATCTGTATTTACAGGATCGGAAATTGGGGAGAACTCCGCGTTGGCGGGGGGTGACGGTGATTCAGGAGTTACAGGAGTCTGGAATTCCGGTGACGTTGGCGAGTGATAATTGCCGTGATCCGTTTTTTGGGTTTGGGGATCATGATGTGTTGGAGGTGTTTAATCAAGGGGTGAGAGTTGCCCATTTGGATGGGGTGTATGAGGAGTCTCCGGCGATGGTGACGAAAACGGCGGCGGATTTGATGGGGTTGGCGGATGTGGGGCGAATTGGTGTGGGGTTGGCGGCGAATCTGGTTTGGTTTAAGGGACGCAGTTATAGTGAATTGTTATCACGTCCGCAGTGCGATCGCGTGGTGATTCGTGATGGGATGGCGATTGATACGACGTTACCGGATTACCGGGAATTGGATTCGTTGGGTTCCTAGCGTCAGCCACGGCGATTGCGGCGATTGCGGTGATTAAAATCGCTGCTACACAAACTTGGTTTTACCTATAAATGGATGGTTAAAGTGGGGAGGGCGGGTTTTGTGGAGAGGTTATTGGTGAATCGTTGAATTTAGTCCCTAAACCCGCCCCTACATAATAACTTTATAAAAAAGCTTACCTGGTGCGATAAAATCCGGTTCCCCCCTTTTGAAGGGTTAGGGGGGATCTATAAAATTAGGTGGGTAGAGAATCTAGTTCATTTATTGGTGGAGAGGGCGGGTTTTGTGGAGAGGTTATTGGTGAATCGTTGAATTTAGTCCCTAAACCCGCCCCTACATAATAACCATTTTATAGAGATATTTCGGTGCAACGTTTTTACGACTTTATTCGCCTTACCATTCCCATTCCCATCGTGGTTTTCCGCCCAACGCCAGAATAGAGGGCAAAATCGGCTAAGGCATTAATTTGCTGAATCGCTTCTGCTTCAGGTTTCCCCATAATCCGAAAATGGAGGGCGCCAACACAGCCAATAAATTTACTGCGAGAATCGGCAACTAATTCGGTGTGAATCTCAAAGAAACTGGGAAAAATATGATCGACTAATGTTTTCGGGAATTCTATGCCACTGTATTGATTCCAGCGTTTAATTAAACTGTTGAAGACTAATTCCCTTGTTGGTAAGGCACAATCATATTTACTCTGACGAAATGCCGTGGGCGTAGAAAAGGCAAAATTCAGAGTGCGATCGCGCGTCGAGGCTTGGTCGTATAATTGTTGATAACTCAGAGCATTTGCCCAACATCCCGGTATTCCTGGTTGGGGTGTTCCTAGAATGCTGGTAATCTGCAAGTTCGCTGGACCTAAATGCCAGGGGTGTTCGGGATTCAGATTTAACCACAGGTGGGTTAGTTGACTGAATAAGGTATCATCGAGTAGGGAAATTCGCCACCAACAGGGAGTTCCTGTGGGAATCGGTTGATGATGTTGCCAGTACAGATTAGCCGATGCTGAATCACTGCGATGCTGAATTTGTAGGGGACTCAGGGTAAAGGCTTTATCGGATTTGGCTTCGTGGAGATAATCGCCTAGGCTTCTATCTACAGAACTGACTAGGTTAAGAAATAGGGCGTGTAAATGGCGTCCACTGAGAAACTGTGGTGGAATTGGCGATTGGGGAAGCAGGTTGAGAATCAGGCTATGGGGCATAGTTTCAATCCCTGATAGGGATTATAGAGGATTTCGACCTCTTTGTGGTTATTTCGCAGCGGCGATCAACTGCGTTTCAATCCCTGATAGGGATTATAGAGGATTTCGACTCAAATTTACTACGGAATCGGTCTGAACTCACAGTAGTTTCAATCCCTGATAGGGATTATAGAGGATTTCGACTCAAGCTTGCCCCCGATATCTACAAGGGATTGGCAACCGTTTCAATCCCTGATAGGGATTATAGAGGATTTCGACTCTAGATAATATTACAAACGCGAAATACCGGAATGTTTCAATCCCTGATAGGGATTATAGAGGATTTCGACAGCATTTAGTCATATTTTGCCTCCAACTCCGCCTGATTTGTTTCAATCCCTGATAGGGATTATAGAGGATTTCGACCATGATTCGCGCCGTTTATTTTGGATTTCTCAGTATAAAGGTTTCAATCCCTGATAGGGATTATAGAGGATTTCGACAATCGCCTGATGCTTTGGCTAAATCAAAGGGATTCGTTTCAATCCCTGATAGGGATTATAGAGGATTTCGACCGCCGGAGTCTGGTAGTGCTGTGTAATATTTTTGCTGTTTCAATCCCTGATAGGGATTATAGAGGATTTCGACGAGATATGGGGCGCAATGCCAGATTTCTTAGCGCAGTTTCAATCCCTGATAGGGATTATAGAGGATTTCGACGTTCCCCTTCCCGCCATTTGGATTAGCTGAGCAGGTGGTTTCAATCCCTGATAGGGATTATAGAGGATTTCGACTTGAGCATGGAGAGTATCGGCTCGTCACTACCAGGTTTCAATCCCTGATAGGGATTATAGAGGATTTCGACTGGATATCTCATCTGGCGGGGAATCCACCTTCAAGTTTCAATCCCTGATAGGGATTATAGAGGATTTCGACTACCGACCTCTGAAACGCTTGCTGTATTTAGTTTTCAAGGTTCGATTGCGACAACCTCCTCTAACTATAGCATTTCAGCCCTCGGTTTTGACAACCCCCTCGAATAAAAAAGTCTCAAATCCTTTCTGTATCAGCCTTTCAGCCTTTGCGACAACCTCCTTAGCCGTGAAAAAGGCTGTATCCCTAAGAGCATAAGGAATACAGCCTCAAATTTTGACTCCCCGAAAAAAACACCTACTGGTTGTCGCATCAGACAAAGAAAATCGAATTATCCCGAAGCGCTTCTCCACCGATGCGTTCAACCTTCCCTTGACAACAGCCACAGAGGAAATAGAAGCGAATACTATCCTGGTCTGGCTTAATCACCTTATTCAAACGCGATCGCAACTTGGCATACTGGGTATCCGTCAAACTGCACTCGAACACACTATACTGCATCCACTGCCCATAAGACTTAAGAATACTGTGTATTTTCGTCCGACGCTTATCTTCCGGGATATCATAGGACACGACTACATACATACCCTCTACCTCACAATTAACGGCGGATACTGCTCAATTTCCCCCATCAAATACTTCGCCAAAAGTCGCCCTTGAATTTCAAAGGCTTCCTGATAAGTACATTTGCGCCCCAAGACAGGATGTTTAAAGGTTGATTGCTTCTTTTGTTCATAGAGTTTGAGAAACTCTCGCCGTCCTTCAGGAGATAAAAATACGGCTTGGCTCAGGGGTTCTGTGGTAAACTGCTCAGGCATGAGGATTCGCAGATTAATCCCATTGAGTATCATTGAATCCACAACCAAGGGACGAAACTCTTCCATTAAATCTAGGGCTAATCCCGGACGACCATACTGTTGACAATGAAGATAGCCCAAATAGGGATCAAACCCCACAATATTTACTGCACTTTGAATATCATGACGCAGGAGTGAATAGCCAAAACTCAGCATCGCATTCACCGGATCAGTTGGGGGACGACGACGGCGGGCGGTAAACTTAAATCCAGGGATGCGAATCAGTTGCTCAAAAACACCAAAATACGCTGCACTTCCCGCCCCCTCTAACCCCCGCAGGGAGTTAATTGTATCCGTTTTCTCAATTGGCGCGATCGCATTTTGTAGACGATTCATTGCTTTTTGTAACGTCAGTTCCGGATATTTGCGCTGATTTCGGGTTAGCATCGTGCGATAATTTTTCAGTTTTCCCCGAATAAATCCTCGCACAAGATGTAGCGCTGCTGCTGATTCCCCAGCGGCTTGCCATTGGGCTTGGCGAACAAAGATGTTTTTGGTCAGTTCCGGTTCCAATCGTCCCAGATATTTCCCGGTTCCAGTAATAAAACTGAGGGGAATTTTTCGGTCTAATAGTTCGGTGACAACGGCGGGAGATACCGTCGCCCGTCCGCATACGACTATCCCATCTACTTTAATTAGGGGGACATCTAAAAGTTTCTGTTTGTTGGCTTTGACGCTAAGGCGTTCATCGGTTTTGCCGATAAATGAGTCATCTTGAGTTATGTAAACGGTTCCCATGATTTTTCTCCTGTTAGTCGTGAGGTTGGCGGCGCTAAAGCGCAACTACAAGCAAACATTGATAATAATTGGGTCAGATATTACTGGCGAATTTACAATTTGACCTCTCCCCCAGCCCCTCTCCTGCAAGGAGAGGGGAGCCGGAGTCCAATGGTTACGAAACTCGAATATCAAGAAATCCTTGAACTATCATCGTTTATCGTTACTAAAAAAGAATGATCAATGGCAGTATTGAATCCGGTTCCCCCTTCCCTGCAAAAAAAGCGAAGCATCCTTTGACTTCCCTCCTCGCAGGGGGGAATGAGGGGGGTGGGAAGGGGGCTAGGGGGTTAGGTTTTATTCGTCTTCCTGATATCGCCCCACCTTTTTGGCGGCTTGGGGTAAACATTGAGAGTAAAAACTACATCCTTTACAACGCTTCGTGTAAATCGGTTGAGGCATTTTCCCGGTTTCCAGTAATCTTGTCACCGATGCAATCGTATCCAGGGTTTCCTGTCGCAATGTATCAGAAATCTCGACGAATTGCCGCTGATGAGAATAGGCATAATAAATATAGCCACGATGAATCGATTGTCCGGTCATTTCTTCCAAACATAACGCCTGGGCGCACACCTGCAATTCATCATTATCCCATTCCCCTTTCCGCCCCCGCTTATATTCCACGGGATAGAGTTCACCAGATTCTAACTCAATTAAATCGGATTTACCAATTAGGTGATACTGTTGAGATTTCAGCCAAATCGCTCGTACCTGCCAAACTTCCTCCCGTTGAGATTCAGTTAATCTATGGACGCGATCGTGTAAACTGGTGCCATCAATGGTATAGTAATTCTCGCTAAATTCCCCCGCACAAAACATCCGCCAGCAACGGTGGGGACAGTAGGAATAGTGGTTAAGAGAGGCGATGGGAATGTAATCGGTATTGTTCATTAGTTTTACCTGTAAATGAAGGGTTAGGGTTTTATGTTGAGATCCCCCTCGCATCCCGCTTAAAATCCGGTTCCCCCCTTTTGAAGGGGGGCTAGGGGGGATCTATAAAATTAGGTTCGTGGAAAATCTAGTTCATTTATTCGGTGGGGAGGGCGGGTTTTGTTGTTCATTTATCGGTGAATCGTTGAATTTAGTCCCTAAACCCGCCCCTACACAATAACCTAACCAATTTAGAGATATTCCGGTGCAAGGTGGAGAGGGCGGGTTTTGTTTTTCTATCGACGGAACTCACCCAATTAAGAAATAGGGCGTGTAAATGGCGTCCACTGAGAAACTGGGTGGGAATTGGTGATTGGGGAAGCAGGTTGAGAATTAGACTATGAGGCATGGAAATAACCAATTATCAGGGTATTTGTAGGGACACCGCACTGCCGTGCCCTTACCTACATCATCAACTAAAGCGATACTGCATCAGCGCGGGAATTTTGAGACGATTAAATCGGTAGTATTGTCCATGTAAACTTACCATTTTGATCAGACTTACCGGAGGCATATTAATCACATCATAACTGGTAACTCGATGGGAAAACATCACATCTAACGGGTTAAGCGGATAGGGAAATGTAAAATCTTCTGCCCTCCCAGATAGTTTACTTTCCTGGGTTTCTACAATCTCCACCCGTGCCTTACTTACCCATTTTCCTAACCGAATCCAGGTGGGCAAGGTTAAGGGAGTTTGGCTAATCACAAAGCCTTCAAATTGACTTTCTGGGGCAATTTCTTTTGCCCTGCCAAAACTGGGGATATTTTTCTGGGTTTTCTTCATCTCAACGTGATAGCGATTGTCGGCATATTTCCAGGTATTGAGAACCGACGCATGATAAATGCTGCGGGCGGGGGTAACATAAATGCCTTGTTGATTCAGCGGGGTTAATTGTGCTTGATATTGGGGAACTTGTTCGGCACAAAAATAGCGATAGGATGCCTCTGGAGGGACGGTTGTAGCATATCGTTCACTATCAACTAATCCTAAGGCATAGGAGAGGGCATAATTGTGGAGTATGGGTTCGGTTTCATAGAGTCTGCCTATTTCACGAGTGGCGAAATAGAGACTATCGTGTAATTCAATTTGATAGCGATAAAGGATTGCCATAATGTTCATGGAGATTGGGGATTGGAGGTTGGGGAATTTACTCGATAAGAGATCCCCCCTAACCCCCCTTCAAAAGGGGGGAACAAGATGTTTCTCAAGGTTAACGTTTCCTCTAAAAAGGCGGGGACAAGATATTCCTCAACGTTTCCCTAAAAATAGAGGAACAAGATATTTCTCAAAATACCCCTTTTTAAGATGATTCTAGCTGGTTGGGACTGTTTGAAGCAATTGAGGAACAAAACACTTCTCAAAGTCCCCCTTATTAAGGGGGATTTAGGGGGATCTAAACGGGAACTACATTGAACTGACGTTGATGCCAATATCAGCCTTGCGCCCCTACATCAACTTGTTGATTTCGCTTTTGCCTTTTTCTTAGAACTAATGTGTTTTTGGGCATAGTCTTTGGCTTCAGCATCGGCTTGTTGTAACACAGACTTAATTCCGGCTTCAGTTCCGACCAAAGTTTTCACCTCATTCAGCAGCGGTTGAAACTCATCGCCAATATAATCGGTGTGGACAATAAATTCTTGACTCATTAACTGTTCAATCGCGGTTGTTGCAGCATCTATGACATCCTCTTCATCTAAAGGATCAAGAGTGGGCAAGGTATTTTTTGCCTTCATTTGGTCATAAATTCCCTGAGTCCAGCGTAAATTACTGATAATCTCTCCATCAGCAAAAATCACCCCCAGTAATTCATTTCTGACTCGTCCCGTGCGTGTGGTTTGTGCGCCATAATGACGGGTACGGAGGATATTATTGAAGACGTAAATAAAGCTGGCTTCTGTGGCATCTTTGAGGGTGACAATACTGGGAAAAAAGACTTGGGGGCGAATATGATCCTGTTGATTAATTCGACTGGTGACTTCTCCCGGTTTAGAACCTTTTTCTCCTTTTGATGTCATTGTGCCATTTTCAAAGGGTGCATTCAGGGTAAAGGTTTCGTGAGATTCATCAAAGGCGGTAATAGAAAAGGCAGTATCTACGACAACTTTTGACTTTTCTGACCCCGAATCCCCAATGGCAAATCCATAAATAATACAGTCGGGATTATCCATGGCAAAACTGACATTATATTCACACTCATCCGCCGTGATTAAACCATAGTTTCGCAATAACTCTCGCCCGACTAAACGTTCTGGGGTAGACTGTTTCCGCTTGAACATAGACAGGCGACTAATCGTAGTCTTATCTTGAATCCCCGCCCGAACTCGCGCCTTATTCAGTTCGCCATCGGTTTGAAACAGAGGGTAGGATTCAGTAATCCGAAGGGTGAGAAAATGAACATATTTTCCCATCGGCTTGTAGGGAAGTTCTGAATGAAATAGATTCGTGTCGATAGTTTTAAGAAATGACATTCGTTTTCTCCTAATTAGTAAGTGACAATTGAAAAAGAGGTAAACTTTAACGACTCATCTTTCGCTGAAGCTGTCATGCATTTAAATTGGGTATTAGTAGCGAACAAGATGCAAAGCCTGCGCCATGGCTTCGCTAAACGCACTACAAGGATTTCGTCATTATTGACATTAAGGTTTAAATGCCGAACAGCTCATTCCTCCAACTCTATAAACTCCTCCCGAATCTATTAAAATCTCTGCGTACCTCTGCGCCCACCTCTGCGTACCTCTGCGTTAAAAAAACAGTTTTGCTCATCCATTAGCCTCAGCCCTCCCTAACTCCATCCTCCGTTAATTCCTCCTGGCGCTGACGATTTTCTTTATCATCTTCCAGGCGATACAAAAACTCACAAGTATCCCGAATTAAATTCAATTGTCGCCCAGCTAACCGGGCGCGATCGCACCGCAATGCTTTATCAAAAACTTCAACCACAAAGTAGTGGGCAAATTCGACAATTGCCTGCCGTTCTTTTTCCCGATTACTAATCACCCAGCGCCCCTCAGCCGTTGATCCATGAACCCGATCCATCAGTTTAAACACTTCCGCCGCTACCGCCATCACCAAGGCTTCCCCTTGAAACACAGTTGTATCGGCTTTTAAAATAGTATCAGCGGCAATATCAATGGGTTTTAACACCGCATTCGCTTTAGGATTATAGCGCTTATTTGCCCGATAAAATTGGCGATATAGTTGCATCAACCGTTTAGGATGATTGAGACTCGATTTTTCTGTCACGATTAACTCCTCCCGTTCGGGATCATAATAGGTATAGGGGTCAAAACAAGGGTAAAACTGATAAGCATAGAGGCGAACTTTATTCAAAGGTGCGGTATCATGGGTTTGGCTACGAACCCAGCGGTTTAGATAACTAAAGACATAGAGAGGACTGGTTTCAAAATCTTTTGCCAGTTCGGTTAATCTGCCCCAATTCGGGTCATACCCAGATTTACCCGATTTAGCATTAATATCCAGATGAATCGCATACGCCGCCGTGAGAACATTCAACGGTGCAGGATACTCAATTCCGTTCTCCATCCAGCCTTCCAGGATATAATCTAACCGGAAGCGATCGCGTTTCACCAATGCCCGAAATGCTGGGGGCGCACTATCCAGAAAAACCGTCTCTTCAAACGCCGCGCCATCCGTAAACGGCGGAATCGGAGACTCAGACACTACCGTTTTAACATCCAGAATCATCGGAAACGCTAACCCTAACCAACTCGGCATTACCCACGACTCCGTATCCGTACTATCGCGCCCCGGCGGGATTGCCATAAAATAAAATGTCATCGGTTGATCATCAGGATATGCCAATTTAAACGTGCGATCGCGCCCCGGTTCAAAGGTGTCTTGAATCAGAAACATGTCCACCGTCTGATAACGGCTACGACTTAAGTCTGCCCTCAACTCTTGACTAATAAAATGATTGCGAATCTGAGTATTAAACCGGGTTTGGGCAATCCCATTATAAGCCTTTTGCAGGAATTTATTCGTCTCTGGCGTAAAATAATAAGTGGGATAAAAATACAGATACCGATATTTCCCATCCTCAAACCTTTTCCCCACCGCCTGGGTTTGGTTCATCAATATTTGCCGCAACATCATCTCAATTCCCGCAATACTGGAAATATTCCGCTTAGCATTAGAACCGCCCAGCATTTGCTTATTCGTATACACCTGAGGCGTAAATAAAACCGCTGATTCCATCTGTTCCGTTACCGTATAGGGAGAATGGGAAATCGAACAAATTAACTGACGCCCTCGCCCGGATTTCTTCGCCGCCTGATACGTCGCCAATTCTGCTAAAAATACATCAACTGTCGCCTTGTCATCTCGATGACTGGGTAACATCACCACCCGTTCCAACCAAAGCCTTAAATCATCCCAGCCATCGGGTAATTCATACTCAGATATCAGAGGTTGAATTAACGCGGTTATATAGGCAATTAACTCCTCCCCCGTGTCGCGAATAGTTTCCAACCCTGGATGCTTTTGCAGATATTTCGCCGCCAAAAAATACCATTCGTAGGGAACACCCCCTGTATTTCCTTTTAACTTCTTCTGCTTCAGTCGTTGATTAATCTGCTGAATCTCCCGAATTGGCGGTAAATACTCCCCTAGATGCCAATATTCCGCCAGTTTATGGACTAAATCCAGATGGGGAAGTTCAGGTAACGACTTATTTTGCTTCCGCGCTGCTTCAATTTGATTCACCCGTTCCCCCCAAATCTTACGACTGACTAAATCGCCAAATTCTGCCAATTGATCAATACGAATATCATCGCCAAATTTAAAGTCATAATCGGCGGATAATATTCCCTGTTGCTGAAACTTAACTAGGTTATCACTACGACTCTTGGCGACTGAGGGTTTATTTGGATTTAAAATCCGCAAGGTTGCATCTAAGGCTACCTCCATTAACCCAGACTCATCAAAAAATAACTGATAATAGTCCGCATATTTCATTCCCTTCCCATCGCGCCCAAATCCCGTTTGTCTCAGGCGCAATTGTTCCCGACATAGAGATTTAATCCTAGCGACAACCTTATCGGATAAACCCGCTAGGGAAATCGCAGGCGCGTGGCGATGTGCCACATAAATAACCCCGGTGGGTAAATAGAGTAAGGGTTCAATATCTGGATGTGTCTGATGAATCTGAATTAAGGCATTATTTACCACATTAGTTAATACGCCGCGATTCTCGGCAATACTGTGATAAGTAAATGTCAATTGTCCATCACTAAGACTGTGAATAAGTTCTTTAAGTCTAGGATTTGTCGCGTCTTGAGGATGCTTAACAATCGACGCCAAGGAGTCAGCTAAACAAGTTAACTCAGACAGACAGCGCAGCGTGCGATCGCGCAATACTGGATTGAGTCCATATTCAGAGAAGTTCCAGTTAGTATCCCAGCGTCGTTGGGCATTATACGCCATGCATAATAAATCATCAATATATTCAGAATAGGTGTCAGGATCTCCTGGATTAATGAAGGAATCTAATCCCAGTTGGCGCACTTTTTGATCAATAATCTGCCGATGTTCATTGAGGGACAATTTTCGGCAATCTTTGGGGACATCGGGGAACTTTTCAAAGTCATGGAGAATAAAGGCGGCGATGACTAAGCGGCGTTCACGTTCTCCCACGACTCGTTGAACGGTTGTGTTTAGAGTTTTGAGTCGCTTTTGAATTAAATTGGCAGGAAATACGCCATTAAGTAAATGGGTATTCAGGGATTGATCAGTCGCATTATCTCGGCGGACTTTTTCTTTCCCTTCGGCTTCTCGCTGTTGATCTAAGTGATCAAAGAATTTTCCCCCTTTTGCAGTAACACCAATGGCGAATTGTAAGAGATTGGGTACAACATACTCGCCAAAATCCTGCATCACGGGGTCATCGGGATTCTGTGCTTGAATTGCGTCTCGCAGTAAGTTTAGGGTGAGTAAAGATTGAGGGGTTTCAATGGTGCGATTTGAGGATTCTGTATCCAAGCCTAAGTCGTCATCTTCTAACCAATCATCATCGGGTTCTGGGGTTATATCGAATAGGGATAATTGGTTAAATTGGGGGTCGGATTGATGGGATTTTTGGGTCATGGTTTACCTCGATAAATCTTGATATTTTCCTAGGTTTCTCAGGGACTGTTTCACCCTCATCCCCTAACCCCTTCTCCCATCAAGGGAGAAGGGGAAACAGATATTTGGAACCAGCTATTTTTAGGGTGGTAGGGTGTGTTAGCGAAGCGTAACGCACCTTTTCACGATAGGCGATGGTGTTAAGACAAGACATAAGCAAATTGATGTCACAATTATTACCTGTAGGGGCACGGCACTGCCGTGCCCTTACTCCATAAAAATCAAACGTTATTATCAGCAATGAACTCACGCGCATAGAGTAAACAAGCGTGTACATCTTCCGGTTCTAACCAGGGATAACTGGCTAACAATTTCTCGATGGTATCGCCTGCTGCCAGCATTCCGAGAATGTGTTCAACGGCTAATAGTTCTTTTAGTTGTTGTATTGTGGGTTGATTTTGCTGCATTTTGAGATTAAGTTGAGTTGAATGTATTTAGGAATAGCGCCAAGTTTGTCGTCAGTGTTTCGGCGTTGATGGCGCTAAAGCGCAACTACAAGCGCAACTACGAACGAATTAAGTAATCCATATTTCTCCTCCCTGATTCTGAAGTCGATGGGCTAGGGTATCGAGTAATAATGCGGATTGTCCAAGGGCGATCGCATAAGGGGCGGTAGCTTCGTGTATACTGTACTGGTCGCTGATCGGATAGATCTGAAAGTGCATCGGTAAGCGTAATCGCCGTCTCACTTCTACGACGGAATGCGACAAGATATAGCTGACTAATCCCTGCTTCTGTAACCGTTGGTTAATTGCACCCACCCAAGGGTTATCGGGTTGCCAAATTTGAATCCCGGTGATTACCTGCACCTTGAACGCCTCTGCAATCGGTTGTAAGTCTCCTGGATAGGTAAACCGCCAGTTTAATCGTTCCTCCCGATAGGCGTGCAATTTCATAAACCCCAGACAGTATTCAAACCTCCCTTTGGCAATCGGTTGTCTGGTGTCTGTGGCGGCCTGCTGAAGTGTCCGTATAAATCCGGCTTTCGTCCACCATTCAATCTCTAGGTTACTGAGAATTCCCGGTAGGTTGTAGGTTTTAAATCGGTCAACGGGATTGTCTTCGGTGATGTCATAGAGTCCACATTGTAATACGCTTACCCCCCGAAAACTTGCCGCATCTTCAGCAATGGGATTACCTTTCTTTCCTGATAATTTTTGCCAGTCTTGCGCCCATCCCCGAATCCGCCCCGCCACTCGGTTCAATTGGGTATTAAATACGGCTTCGCTGAGTTGACAAAACGTTTCCCGACTCTGGGCGTACTGAGACTGAATCGTGCGATCGCGTAACTGATAGGCTAAGAAACAGGACTGCACTGCCCCCCAGCGGGAATAATAGCCGCGAAAGTCGTTAATCTGGCGATAGTTTTCGGTAATAGTCTGATGCAAAAACGAGCGATCATAGTCTCCAGTAGGGTGTAATGGGGGCATCTCTGCTGTAAACAAGCGTTCGACTAAAAAGTTGGGGACTAAGGCATAAGCGGTAAAGGTTTTAAACTTGACAAATTTACCCTTTTGCTCATATCCCTGATGGCGTCCCAACCGCCCCAACCGTTGAATAAAGTTCCCGGAATCAGCCGACTCAAAGATTAAGAAATTAATCTTAAAATCTACGCCCACATCAATGGTACTCGTGCCAACCACTAAATCCGCCGCCAGCGATCGCGCTTTTTCTCCTATCCCCGATAACCCGGTATTTTCCCCCACCGTTAACCCCACAGGCTGCAACTGTTCTCGCAAAAAGGGTACCAGTCGCTTCACAGCAGCAATGGAGTTGAGAATAATCGCCCCTTTACTCCCTGGATGCTGCTGAAACTGAGCTAAAATTAACGCTAACTGGTTGACTATCCAGGCTTCTGAGGCATTAAATGAGGGATCGAGGGGAAGAAAATTAAGCGTAATTGACCGAGAAACTTGCCGCCACTGCTGCTGTTCTAACTCTTGACAGTCTGCTACGGTATCGGGAAACTGATAGGTATTGTTAATTAGCTTGACCCGAAATCCTGCTTTTTGCAATCGCTCAATTAACGGTGGTTCTGGTGTCGCCGATAGAAATAGGATTTTTTTGCGGCGATTGGTACAGCGAATCAGCAACAGGGTGTTAATAATACTGGCAACTTGGGGCGGATTAAAGACATGAAATTCATCAAAGATAAATAAGTCAAAATCCTTATCAATTCGCCCCCATAACCGATCCGGACTATCCCCCTTCACCAAATACGCCCCGCGATGTAAATAATGGAAAATATCGGGATTGGTGAGTAAAACTTCCGCCTGACCGCTACGAGAGGCGATCGCGGCGCTTTTTCGTAATCCTTCATTTTCGGCATATTGTTCTAAGTCTGCCCCAGACAGTCGCACAACACGGGGGTCATTGGCAGGCTGAAAGGTATCAATATAGCCGCGAATCTGGAGTTCTTGATCACGGGCAAGTTCATTGGTAGGATAGAGTCCAATGGCACAACTGTTCCCTTGCAGAACCTCTAAATAAGCGGCTAAACTTTTCCCATCTCCAGTCATGGCGGTGTTGAAAATAACATCAATGTCTGGATTTCTGATGGCGGCTAAGGTTTCCACTTGATGTCCAGAAAGGGATGACCAGCCTTGGGGTAAGGTGAACCCTGCGGGTACTTGATCAGCCGGACAAGAATAGATGGGTTTGAGCGTAATTTGATACTCGGACATATCCTTAAAACAGTGTCCGTAACGTCTTGTTATTTCCCATGATGACACTCAAAATAGAAAATGAGCCACATTATCCGGATAAAGTGTCCGTATAAATTCGATGAGTCGTAAAGGTCAGTCGATCACCCTATCCCTATCCGCACGAGACAAAACCGAACTGGAAGCGATCGCGCTAGAATTAGGTATCTTATGGGGAGAGCGTGCCAATATCTCCAAATTAGTGGAAGCGATCGCCCGTCGTCAGTTATTGGTATTACCGAATCAGGATTGGATCGATAGTCGCATCCAGGCGTTAAATCGGGCAATTGACGCCTTAACCGACATCGGCGAGATGGAACAAGCGCGGATTGTGGCAGAATTATTACTCGAACGCAGCGAACTCTCGATTCCCCTACGCCGCAAAATTCAAGGGTTTGTCGATAATTTACCCCCACCGTGGCGGATAGAGATTGACCGCTATCTGCGCCGGAATCATCCTTTTGAGTTATCCTATCAAGATGCTGCTGGGCGTTTATGGCAGTTTACAATTCGTTATGGGAGAATCAATCTCCACGACAAACGTCAGTACCTAGATTGCTGGTGTGAAGAAACCGAAGGAAACCTGGATATTCCGGAGTTACAGCATAACTGGTGTTTGCGATTGGATCGGATTCAAGACGCCGCGATAACGCCGATTAAGGGACAATGGCGACGCAGTTTGGATCAGATTGAGGTGGAAATGCATCTATTTAGAGGATTAGCATTTGCCTATCAAGCCAGACGCGAGGATCAGGAAAATGACTGGTTACCTGAAAAGCCACGAGTACGGCGGGTGGTGAGAAATATATCGAGTACGTTTTGGTTTCTGCGGGAGGTGAAGCAATATGGCAAAGACTGTCAAATCATCACCCCTGACTCGGTGCGATCGCGTTATATTGATGAGTTAATCGCAACTTGTAATCAGTATGATTTGAAGGTTTCAATCCCTGATCAGTAGGTAGACACAATTAAAGGCGAGAAGTAGAACTCGCTACCCGAAAAGAAGTGCGATCGCGCTGTTCTTTCTCGGTCTATGCATATTTTCTAAAATTAGTCAAGACAATCCTGATAGGAATTTTGCACCAGAGAGGGTTGCATAGTAGCCGTTGTCCACGGTGTAATAGTTACCAAAGGAGAACGTGAAAACTGATACCCTGTTTTATAGCCTGTTTAAAGAATTTCCCAGTATCTTCTTTGAACTGATTAACCAGTCAACAGAACAAGCAACAACCTATCAATTCACCTCCCGTGAAATCAAACAACTAGCATTTCGACTGGATGGTTTATTTTTCCCCAAGACGGAAAACCCCGAAAACCCCTTATATGTCGTCGAAGTTCAGTTTCAACCCGATGAGGATTTATACTATCGTATATTTGCTGAACTCTTTCTGTACTTGAGACAAGATAAACCCTCTTGTCCTTGGCGGGTTGTCGTCATTTATCCAACTCGCCGGATTGAACGAGAACAACCGTTACAATTTCGGGAACTGTTTACCCGAGTGCAACGGATTTACTTGGATGAGTTAGGAGACGATGCATCAGATTCCCTGGGGGTTAATATTGTTAAGCTAGTAATTGAGAGGGAACAAACAGCCCCTGAACGAGCAAGGACTCTAATCGAACAAGCCCAAGCCCAGATAACGGATCAGACGATACAACGGAACCTAATTAATTTAATTGAGACAATCATTGTTTACAAATTACCGCAAAAAAGCCGGGAGGAGATAGAAGCCATGTTAGGATTAAGTGAACTCAAACAAACCAAAGTTTATCAGGAAGCCAAGCAAGAAGGGTTAGATGAAGGTCAACTCAAAGCCAAGTTAGAAGCCATCCCTCGGATGATGCAGTTGGGTTTAAACGTGGAGATGATTGCTGAAGGGTTAGATTTGCCTCTCGAAGTTGTGCAACCAGCAGCACAGTCATTCTCTCAACAGAATGTTGCGGCTTTTATGGAACTGTTAACTCATCAACGAGAGCTTTTCTCGGCTCAAGACTTGGCTAACTTGGCTGAATTAATCAAACCGTTACCCGATAAAATAGAAAATCTATCTGACGCGATCGCACAATGGTGCAAGCAAGAGGGACATTCAGCCCAGCTTCAGGCTTGGCGTCATGTTCTCTCTAGTTTATGGGCAGCTACAGTCGAGCAATTGTTAGCCAGGAATCTCGAATCCCTTGATACTCCATCCGTTGCACTCAAAAAAGCTATGCTACAACAGGCAATTGAATCAGGAGAGTCTTCTAACTGAGCGATCGCGCTATCTCCTTGTTTCCTGATGTCCGAGTTTCAATCCCTAATAGGGATTATAAGCTGTTCGGCATTTAAACCATAATGTCAAGAATTGCGAGATCCTTGTAGTGCGAGCCAGAAAGCTCGCTACTAATACCCAATTTAAATGCATTACAGCTTAGAGGATTTCGACTTCTTCCAACTTTTGGGATTGCCTCAAGTCTTTAGTTTCAATCCCTGATAGGGATTATAGAGGATTTCGACTCAATATCATTTTCCGAGATCAAGCCCGTATTTACTGGTTTCAATCCCTGATAGGGATTATAGAGGATTTCGACGCTATTAGGCTTGGTTTGGCTAACCGTCTGCGCCAGGTTTCAATCCCTGATAGGGATTATAGAGGATTTCGACATCTCCCGTGTGGCGATCGGTTGTTCCAATCTCGTTTCAATCCCTGATAGGGATTATAGAGGATTTCGACTACATGGGCTAAGTCGCGATCATTTCAAAGAACTTAGTTTCAATCCCTGATAGGGATTATAGAGGATTTCGACGTTTATCAGACAGCAAGAGCGGTGGCTTAAACTAAAAGTTTCAATCCCTGATAGGGATTATAGAGGATTTCGACGCAAGACAAACCAGGTTTTTTGCATCTTTAAGGGGTTTCAATCCCTGATAGGGATTATAGAGGATTTCGACGAAAGCATTGGTTTTAGTGCCAGCACCTTCCTTGTTTCAATCCCTGATAGGGATTATAGAGGATTTCGACGCTAATCCCGTGCTTTGCTAGAATGGGATCATACGTTTCAATCCCTGATAGGGATTATAGAGGATTTCGACCCCGAATTGTTGCTGTAAACTTAAATCTGCCATGTTTCAATCCCTGATAGGGATTATAGAGGATTTCGACGCCTCAGTAAAATGTCTTAATCCTTTAAGCTGTCCGTTTCAATCCCTGATAGGGATTATAGAGGATTTCGACACATGGATTTAAGCCACTGTGATGCCCATAAAAATGGGTTTCAATCCCTGATAGGGATTATAGAGGATTTCGACCTTGGCAGGGAGTGTCCTGCTGCTGAATTAAAGGTTTCAATCCCTGATAGGGATTATAGAGGATTTCGACAACCCGCAAGAGCGGATCTGGCTGCGAGTATTGAGTTTCAATCCCTGATAGGGATTATAGAGGATTTCGACAACCAATAAAGCAGCGATGATCGGAAATTTAAGGTTTCAATCCCTGATAGGGATTATAGAGGATTTCGACTTTTCAAAACCATCAACCAGCTTAATTTTTTTAAGTTTCAATCCCTGATAGGGATTATAGAGGATTTCGACTAGCGGCAACAGGGCGATTGGAGATATTAGTCGGTTTCAATCCCTGATAGGGATTATAGAGGATTTCGACTGCCGACCTCTGAAACGCTTGCTGTATTTGGTTTTCAAGGTTCGATTGCGACAACCTCCTCTAACTATAGCATTTCAGCCCTCGCTTTTGACAACCCCCTCGAATAAAAAACTCTCAAATCCTTTCTGTATCAGCCTTTCAGCCTTTGCGACAACCTCCTCATTCGTGAAAAAGGCTGTATCCCTGACTCAATAAGGAATACAGCCTCAAATTTTGACTCCCCGAAAAAAACACCTACTGGTTGTCGCATCAGGAAAAAAATCGAATTATCCCAAAGCTGTTCACTACCGACGGGTTCAACTGTACTAAGGTAACTCCACTGATGTCGGTTTCGCAATGTGAGGTAATCCCCAACCCAACTTCTCGCGCAACATCCGGAAAAACTCAGGTCGTTGCAAGCGAATAAACCGAGCCGAATAAGGCGATCGCGCCACATGCACCTGATCCTCCGGTAACACATAACAGCCCCCATTTCCATCCACCACCATCACCAACTGATTCGGCGTCGCCGGCAACACCTGCACCTTTTCCGTATCCGCAAACACCAACGCCCGCGACGCCAAAGAATGAGGACAAATCGGCATCAACTGCAACACCGGCACCCCCGGCGTTACCACCGTTCCCCCTGCACTCAGGGAATACGCCGTCGAACCCGTCGGCGTCGAGATAATCACCCCATCAGCCGCAATATCCACAGGAGAATGCCGTCCAATTTTCACCTCAAAATGGCACATACAGGTCAACGGTTCCCGGTGCAAAACCATCTCATTCAAACACAAGGCTTCCCACCATATACACTGATCCCGCACCACCTGCACCAACAGCATCGCGCGTTCTTCAATCTCATACTCCCCCGCCATCACCTTTTCCATCGCCTGGGGAAGTTGATTCAGGTACATTTCAGTCAGGAATCCCATGTGTCCCGTATTAATTGCCAGCAGAGGAATTCCAAAAGGTGCCACTTGGCGAAACGCCGCCAGCACCGTACCATCTCCCCCCAGCACGATCGCGAACGCCATTTTTTCATCAAACCCCGGCGCTGCTAGCTTGTCGATCGGTGTATGACAGACAGGAGATTCAGGGCGGGAATAGCCTAAAAGTCCGCCAACTCCCGTTGCCATATACACATCCCAACCCGCCGCCGTGAGTTGCTCTTGTAACTCCTCAGCAACCCGACAAGCTACAGGTTTGTTGTCGTTATAAATAATCCCTGCTTTGCCCACACTTATCAGTCCGCGTCATACATCATTAATAGTCGTTTTAACCAATAACACTGGCTAGCTCAACTTAGACCTATCATTAACCCCCTTGAGGAAAAAGCTTACACCAAAAAGCAACAATCTGTGTCAACAATCAAAACGCTTGCACTCAGTCAGGGCGGGTTTTCCCTATATCTGGGAGAAGGAAGGATGCTTTGCTTTTTTACATGGGAGGAGGAGAATTCAAAGCCTCTCTCCTTGCAGGAGAGAGGTTTGGAGAGAGGTCCCGATCGCATGAAAAGTCAGCCCCATCACCCATCAGAACTTAAGGTTTTTTCATCGGCGTTTTCTTCTTCTTCTTTTTCTTGCTTTTCTCGTAATCAATTTCCCTAAGCTTCTTAGTAATTCGGCTAAAATACTCTTGCAGATAAGCTTCCAGCGTCGTTGTATCCTTGGGATCAAGACCAAAAACCGGATAAACCTCATCCATTGAAGCCATCATCGGTTTCCCCGTGGCTAACACCTCCGTGAATGCCAAGCGATCCGCGATATTCCAACCCCACTGAAAAAATCGGGTAATCTGGCGCATTCCCCGCAAGAAATTAATTGGGAGTCGAGCAATTCTGGCATCCTTACCTGAGAGTCGCTCACATAAATTAATAATCTCATCGGCTCGCCAAGCTCGTGTTCCCACCACCGGAAAAGTTTTATTTGTCGTTTCCGGAACCTCAAGAGCGCGAACGGCAAATTTAGCAATATCCTGAGTATCCATATAGGCCGTGGGCGCAGCTTCCCCAGTAATCCAAACCGCTTGCCCTTCCAGGATTGGTACAGCATACTGCATAATCAGCCCTTGCATAAACCCAGCAGGCTGCAAGATGGTGTAGTTCAATCCCGATTCTGCCAGAAACACTTCAGTACACCGTTTAATCTCCATCAACGGCACATCTGGAAACTTCTCACAATTGAGAATCGAGAAAAAGACAAAACGTTCCACTCCCGCCGCCGTCGCCGCTTGAATCAGCGCCACCTTGCCATCCCAGTCTACCTGTTTAATGGTGAGAGAGCCTGTTGGTCTAGAGGTTGCTGCATCAATCACGGCAGTTATGCCTTCAAGAGCAGGTGGTAACGTCTGTGGTTGACACAGGTTACCTTGAACCAATTCGGCTCCCCATTCTTTTAAAAATGTGGCTTTCCTAGGGCTACGAACCAGACAGCGTACCTGATGACCTTCATCCAGCGCCCGACGAACCACCTGTCTTCCTAAAGTGCCTGTTGCACCGACGACCAACAAGTTCATTTATAAAAATTTTGCCTGTAAACTTAACGTTTCTATAAGATTCTATCAGAAAGCCTCTAAAGATGCTCAGACATGGGTAAATTGAGTCTCCCCAGACGCGCCATGGCGCGTCTCTACTTCCTTTTTCCGTTACCCTTCGCCGCCTTGGATTTTGAGTAACAAAAATCCTAAGCCCATACCCACGAGAATTAGGGTAAAGGATAGTACAGCAGCATTGAAAATTTCAGCGTTCATGTCTTATGTCTTATCTCCTTTTGCGATCGCTCTAGCAGGCTCTAAGTTATAAGATTATCGCGATTGGGTTCAAATCGAAAATGAAAACTGAGAAATATTTGTTTACACAACCGCACCACCCATCCCGAGGGCGTCCTCGCTTGGCTGTCACCTTGGGTGATCCGGCTGGAATTGGTGCGGAGGTGGTGCTGAAGGCGTTGGCAGATGAGCAGATAACTCAAGATGCTCAAATAACGGTTATTGGTAGTCGCTCGTTGTTAGAGACGGCGTATAAGGAATTGCGGCACAGGATAGACAGTAGCATACCTCTGGCTGAACCGGATAACCTATCCATATTAGACATCCCCTTAGACGCCTCAATCGAACGTCAGATTACGCTGGGGCGGGGAAATGCGGCGAGTGGGGACGCCAGTTTTGCTTACTTGAAACGTGCGATCGCGCAAACGTTGGCGGGTGAGTTTGAGGGAATTGTCACTGCACCCATTGCCAAGTCATTCTGGAAAGCCGCCGGACATGACTATCCCGGTCAAACTGAAGTGTTAGCACAGGCGGCTGGTGTCGAGCGATTCGGGATGCTATTCGTCGCGCGATCGCCTCATACCGGGTGGCTATTGCGAACTCTGTTAGCCACAACCCATATTCCCTTGGATCAAGTCCCCCATACCTTAACCCCAGACTTGATGAAGGCAAAACTGGATTTACTGGTGGAATGCTTAGGGCTGGAGTTTGGCGTAGAAACCCCTCGCATTGCCATTTCTGGGTTAAATCCCCACAGTGGTGAACAGGGACAATTAGGGCGGGAGGAAAAAGACTGGTTGATTCCCTGGCTAGAACAGGAACGAAAGCAACGTCCCCAGATAAAATTGGATGGACCGGTACCACCCGATACCCTTTGGGTGAAAGCGGGTCAAGCCTGGTACGATAATCCAGCCATCCCCAATCTCCCCGATGCGTATTTGGCACTTTATCATGACCAAGGCTTAATTCCGGTTAAACTCATGGCATTTGACCGAGCAATTAACACCACGATTGGTCTACCGTTTGTGCGAACGTCTCCGGATCACGGTACGGCTTATGATATTGCCGGTCAGGGAATTGCTAATCCTACCAGTATGAAAGCGGCGATTCAATTAGCGGCACATTTAGTGCGACACAGGCAATTGTTGTAGGGGCGGGTTTTAATGGGTGTAGGGTGTGGGGTGTGTGGGGTATCGGGTGTGGGGTGTGTCGGGTGTGGGGTATCGGGTGTTGGGTGTTGGGTGTTGGGTGTGGGGTATCGGGTGTTGGGTGTCGGGTGTCAGGTGTCGGGTGTTGGGTGTTGGGGTGACAAGCCGTCTAAAACCTTTTCAAATCAGGCTTTGAGCGACATTGGTATTTCTCAAGATGAAGCCTTATTGACAGATGAAGACCACAGCCATGAGATATTCCCTCTCCTTGTAGGAGAGGGCTAGGGAGAGGTTCGGGGAGGGGTTTGGGGAGGGGTCAGACCCCTCAGTTAATGACCAGCAGTATCCATCGGGGGGTCTGGGGGGCTGGTCCCCCAGATAAAACTGCTATCTTTGACCCTATCTGTGACAAGAAGAAATTGTTGGGTGTCGGGTGTCGGGAATAGCAGCCAAGGAATAAAGGGGCTAAACCGCCCTGCTCAACCATCAAAACTAATCATATTCTATTTATTCTGTCAAGATGTAATTCCTAGAAACTAGATGTTAGCGTAGTGGAGCTAGTCTCTCTTTTTCCGAACAGTCACAGGATAGCAGTAGGATCAAGCCGAGTAAGTAATGATAGAACACGATCTCAATGGCGATCGCTCCTTAGTTTTAGAAACAGCATGGCAGCGATATGCCCAGCTTAAAACCCAAGCGGCAATCACTTACAGACAATATTTGAGTCTTCGGGGTGGATCAATTTTGCTCAGTGCGATCGCCACATTCCTAGCAGTGGTTATCGCCAGTACAGATAGGCAACTCATCGCCGCCCCACCGGGACGAATCTTAATCATTGGTTTAGTGTTAGTTCCGATTATCAATGTGATCATTTTAGCGATTAGTCGCAACCTGCAACAAGGACAGTATTGGCAAATCCTCAATGCTGGTGCTGAAGAAATTCGCAAAACGATCTATCTGTATCGGACATTGCTACCCGGACAAGAGAATCGTCATCAATGGTTGAATGAACGAGTTACAGCGATTCAACGCCAGGTCTTTGATAGTATTGGCAGTGATTTAGTCCTGCAACCCTACACGGGTAATCTTCCCCCGGATGCGATGGGCGAATATCCAAGTCATGATCCGGGTTTTAGTGATTTACTACCCCCAGATTATTTGCACTATCGCTTAGAGGCGCAACTGCAACGGTATACCCAAGAACTCGCTCAACTCAACACCACCCGCACTCGCTTACAAGTTGCCATGTTTAGCTTGGCTGGATTGAGTGCATTGTTACCCGTTTTAGGCGTGAGTGTCGGTGTTTGGGTGGCGTTTACCCTCTTCTTGGCAACAGCATTCAGCCTGTGGCTAGAACTAGGACGAATCGATGATCGCGTGAATGCGAATAACCAGCTCATTTTAGCTCTCAACCTGATTCGCGATCGCTGGCAAAGTTTAACCGCCAAAGAGCAGACGGGTGAGGAATTTTTTCAGCTCGTGCTGGCGACAGAAAATACACTCTGGAATTACTATAGTCAACCAATTTACGAACGGCGTCAAATTGCCACACCCTTGCTGGAGCCGAGTGATGATTTACTCACAGAAGCGCTCAAAGAACCCCTTGTCGAACTTCCCGAAGCATCGAACAACGTTGAAACCCTAGCCGTTACCGCCCAAACCCCCAAAGAAACGGTTACATTGGAGGTGGTCAAAAAAGTTGAAGAACCTCCTCAGGAACCGCCAAAAAAGGGATTACCTCATGCCTTTGTCGTCATGCCCTTTGGACGAAAAAAAGGACCCGATGGGCTTTGGATTGACTTTAACAGCATTTATCGCAACTTAATTAAGCCAGCCTTAGAAACGGCAGGATTTGAGTCATTTCGCGCCGATGAAGAAATGGTTAGCGGCGATATTTTGACGGATATGTTTCAGGAGCTATTGCTCGCTGACCTAGTTCTGGCAGATTTAAGTATAGATAATGCCAACGTGTTTTACGAGTTAGGCATTCGCCACGCCCTGCGTAAGCGCGGCTTGATTCACATCCAATGTGGTCGCTCTTACATGCCTTACGACATTTTCAATGTGCGAACACTCCCCTATCACTGTGATGATAGCGGTTGTCCCGACCCAGACTATTTACACAAAGACAAGCAGGCGATCGTGAAAATGGCGCGTGCCACCTGGGATTCGGACAAAAACCGCATTCATAGCCCAATTTTCAGTATTTTAACCGGACTGGATGAACCCGATCGCAAGTCCTTGCAAACCCCCCTGGCAACCGGATACTGGCAGGAATACAAAGAATGGCAAGAGCGGGTGGTGCTTGCCCAGCGACAAAAGCGGATTGGGGATGTCTTGTTATTAACCGAAGAGGTGAGTAATCCCCTAATTAAAGAAGAAGCCCTGGCGGAAGCAGGGAAAGCCCTAAAAAATCTAGGAAATCATGCCCTAGCGCTCAAAGAATATCGCCAAGGCTTGAAAATCAACTCCAAAAATTCTGAGTTTCGCCAAGAAGAAGCCTTTCACCTCAGCCGCTTAAAGCAATTTGATGAAGGGATTGTCAAATTAGAGTCATTGCTCCAAGATGAACCCAAAAATATTGATGCGCTCTGTTACTTAGCTCGCATTTACAAAGAAATGTGGCGCAATGAATGGAAAGACATCTCAGATCAGCCGGAGCGGTTGAGCGCTGCCTATGATGCCGCTCACTTACTCAAAAAAGCCGTTGATACCTATCTCAAAGCCTATCGCCTGAATCACAATCACTATTATGCTGGGATTAATGCCCTAACCTTATTAGTCCTTCTCGATCATTTAGTTCAGCATTGTGATATCGACAGTGATGCCGAAGGAGAAGCCCTGCGGCGACAGTTGCCCAATCTCAAAGGGGCAGTCCAATTCTGCCTAGAAAGTGCAGTTAAGACCAATGAAAATGATGCCTGGGCGTATGTTTCCTTAGGAGATTTAGCGGTATTGGCAGCCGACGTTCCTAAACAAGTCACGCGAGCGTATAAAAAGGCACTAACGCTACTCTGGAACAATAAATTTGCCCTCGAAGCCACCCTGGATCAACTGGAACTTTTGGCGGCGCTTTCTTTCCGCCCGGAGTATGTACAAGCAGGACAAGTGGTGATCCAAGGGGAACTTGACCGACTGAACAATCAAACGGCAATAACGGCGGATGAGAGCGAACCAGAACCCACACAAGTGATCCTCTTTTCCGGTCACATGATTGATAGTCCGACACGGGAACAACCACGTTTTCCCGCCGCCATGGAAAATGAGGCGCGGCAAAAAATTGAGGAGACTCTGGATAAGTTAAATCCCAGTACCAATTGCTTGGCAATTGCTCCCGGTGCGGCTTGTGGCGGTGATATTTTGTTTATCGAAGCCTGCTTAAAGCGGAACATGAAGGTGGAGGTGTTTCTGCCCTTTGCCCCAGCTCAGTTTATTCTCGAATCCGTTAGTTTTGCTGGGGATAACTGGGTATCCCGTTTCTATACAATTCAGAATCACCCTAATGTGTCATTTAGTCTGCAACCGGAACGATTGGGAGACGTGCCGATAGGGGATAATGCCTTCGAGCGCAATAATCGCTGGGCGTTGTATTCTACCCTCATGTATGGCATTGATCGCGTGCGACTGATTGTGCTGTGGAACGGTAAAGGCGGTGACGCGCCCGGAGGTACAGGTGACATGGTTCACCAGGTACGCCACTTAGGAGGCGTGGTTGAGCATATTGATACCACCAAGTTTGAGTACTGGAACACTAGGACGGAGGTATTAGCCAGTTAAATAAATGTAGAGACGTTGCATGCAACGTCTCTACCGGTTGATTTTCCGACCATCTTGAGCAAGAATCAGGTTCACCCCTGCTGTTTTGGCAGAAAGAGAATTGAAAAAATTAGTGCGACTTGTTCGTGAAATAACCAAACAACTGGGAATACTAGAGAGAGGAAAAAGGCGTGAAGCTCAGGTTAACCCGTGCACTGGAGTAACCCATCCTTGTTGCTCTTAAGGATTGACGTGGCTTACTCTTAAGATCATTGTCCTCGATGACATGGTTAAACTGATGGTTAAAATATTCTCTCTCTAGAGTCAATTCAATGAAAAACTCCTGTACTTTAACCTTTAACAATAACCTCTCCGCCCATGTTGTTCAAGTCCACAGTCCCACGGCGTTGGCGGCGGCGTTGCACCAGCTTGGTCTTGACCAACCCCGTCCTACCCTAGCATTAGTGGGTGGAGCGAGTAAGATTAGTGAGTCTGACAAAAATGATTTGCGACGCATTTTTCTCGAAGTGATTGCGCCTCTAGCTGAACAACTGGGAGTGGTGGTTGTCGATGGGGGGACGGATGCGGGGATTATGCAATTTATTGGTCAAGCGCGGACAGGGATTTGTGGGACATTCCCGTTAATTGGTGTCGCCGCGATTGGCACGGTTATACTTCCTGGTGTTAAAAGCATGAATGCTGATGCAGCGATGCTAGAGCCAAATCACACCCACTTTGTTTTAGTTCCCGGCTGTAATTGGGGAGATGAATCCCCCTGGTTATCTGAGATTGGTAGTCATTTAGCTAAGGGGTTGCCGTCGGTTACGATTGTGGTGAATGGTGGTGAGATTACCTGGCAGGATGTGGCGCAAAGTGTGAAAGCCAAGCGACCTGCGATTGTCTTAGCCGGGAGTGGACGAACGGCTGATAAATTGGCAGCCGCGTTGCAGGGAGAGGTAACTGATGAACGAGCCGTAGATTTAGTGGCATCGGGACTTTTGCACGCTATCAATGTGAGTAAAGATGCAGCAGCACTGGCTCACCTAATTGGGCAGATGCTTTCGAGACCTGCGGATGCGTTGCCCGAATAAATTGCCTCCAAATAAGGTGGGAAGAAGCATTGACATTGATTCGGTGAAATCGGAGGTTTTAAAATAAGTGTAATTCGGAGATTGATGCTAATTTATTTTTTTTTATGACATAATAAAAATTAAGTTGATTGAGACGTATACCGCTGATCCGGTTTGAGTGTTGCATGAAGCGTTTGTTGCTCAAACTAAATTATTCATTGGGTCATTTCATAATGTCTTAAGCCCACCATTGTTATATAGACTCTTGCAGATCAAGGCATAGAACGTGGCAAAAAAGAACTCTTACAGTCAATATCTTAGGCAACACCTGAGTAACTTAATCGAGCAGACGGACTTGCCCCCCTTGAAAAAGGACTTTATGAAAGCCCGGTGGTTGGATCAAGTGCTGTGGCTGGAAGGACGGGCAACCAAGGAACGCGATCGCCATCACTCTTTGAGGTTACTAACGATTATCGGTGGTGTTATTGTTCCCGCCATGGTGGGATTCAAAAGCCCGAATCCTAAGATCCAGGAAATTGTCGGCTGGAGTGCATTTGGGTTGAGTCAAGCGGTAGCTGTTTCCGCCGCCGTGGAAGAATTTTTCGCTCATGGGGAAAAGTATAAGCAATTCCGCAATACAGCCGAAAATATGAAAATTGAGGGCTGGCAGTTCCTGCAAATGGCTGGAGCCTACAGTGAGTTTGAATCCCACGACGACGCTTATGCCACCTTTGCCTATCACGTTGAGCAGCTAATTCAGCAAGACGTGCAAGGTTTCGTCGCTCAGTTTGAAAAAAAAGAAAAGAGCAAAGAACAGACAGCAGCAACCGTGGCTCAAAATTCGGCTCTAGCCCTGGAAAATCTCAACCAGCAAATGGAGTATCAGGAGCAATTGCGGCGACTCGAAGCGGAGAAACGCCGCTTGCGAGAAGAGAAAGAGCGTTTGGAAAATGAGCGTTTAGCGCCGCTGGAACCTGCGGAAAACAATGGGGAAGATGTCCAGACTACCCCGGTTACTCTCGAAGACTTGCCCACCCTAGGTGCCGCCGCAATGGCTTGGTTTGAAGAAGAAGAACCCGAAGAACCCAAAAAACAAGTATCGATGAATGGTCAGGGAAATAGTGAACCGGCTAAACCGACTGTACCGCAACTGATTACACCCGAACAAGCGTCCAAAATAATGGATTGTCCCCTCGCCGATAGCCAGAAATATTTACCTGGGGTATTGGAGGCGCTTCAGGACTACGATATTTTGGATAAGCAGGTGCTAATTGGTTTACTAGCAACGGTGCGAGTGGAAACCAACGGGTTTAAGCCCATTAATGAGTTTGGTGGACCAAAATACTTTACCAAACATTATGAAGGACGCCGGGATTTAGGGAATGTGAAGCCCGGGGATGGGGCGAAGTATCATGGTAGAGGCTACATCCAGATTACGGGGAGAGCAAATTATCGCACGTATGGGCAAAAATTAGGGGTGGATTTGGAGAATAATCCTGAATTAGCTCTAGACCCGGAAATTTCTGCTAAGATACTAGCTTGTTACTTCAAAGATAGAGGGGTCGCCACTGCTGCCAAAGTAGGAGATTGGCGTAAAGTCAGAAAATTGGTGAATGGCGGTTATAACGGTTGGGATGTGTTTTCTAAGTATGTTGAGAAAGGTAAAGCGGTAATTGGTTAAGGTATGGAACCCACAGAAGAAGTTTTTTTTCAAGTTCAGGAACTCAAGGAAGCGATTCAGGAACTGAAAGAGCAGATTAAAGAAATGCAGACGATAAATGAAGTACAACAAGAGTCAATTACGTCGTTGATTGCTTTATCTCAGAAGCAAACGACAGTGATTGAGCAGCAAACCTCTGTGATTCAGCAGTTAGTAAGTCGGTAAGGAAAAGATACAGCAGCACGTTCGTAGTCAGCACGAAGCGTGCCATTTATTTTAAGCCAGTAGGGTGCGTTAGCGCAGCGTAACGCACCATATATAGGGGCTGCTGAATAAGTGTTGTGGTGAGGGGGAGCTGGGGAAGCTGGGGAAGCTGGGGGAGCTGGGGGAGCAAGGGTACATTTTCCCTGAGCAAGGTGATGCCATACTTATGAAGGATGCTACCCCATTTTCTTGCACTTTATCCACTGTCAATATGGCTCAAAGCATTGCTTGATATGGGTTTCGGCTTTGTGCAGCAAGCCCTATATAGCTGGAAGCAGAGAGGTTTGTAGTCGGTACGAAGCGTGCCTACCGTGCTAAAGCACTGACTACAAACAAAACTAAGCGCTATCATTAATGCAATACTCTGACCAGCTCTTTAATTTTAGCCGCCTGCCGATCCTTGAATTGCTCAGGGAAACTTAATTCTAGGGCAATTTTCTTCGGCGAAGAACTACTGCTATCCCCTGGAACCAGAATTTCTAATGAGAGAATTTGGGTTAAAAATCGCTCGCGGGATTGGCTCATGGCGTCTTGACTTAACAGCAAACCCACTAAAGGTTTTTCTTGCTGCATTTTCTTTAAATTATCAGGTTTAAGTAATTTAGCATTCGATGTAATAGAATCATCGAGTTCTAATCGCAAACTTGTCGCCCCAATTGCGGTCACTGTTGCCAAATAGAAGTCCCCTTCCCAAAACAATTGAGCTGAAGCTTGAACCCGTTTGCGGACTTTTCCTACCCCTTTATCTACCTTAAATTCCTGGAAGGCACGGAAAAGACCTGTAGCCAAAAATCCTAATGACTGCAACGGTTTATCCACATATTCCCGTGTTTGTGAATACCATTCCTTCACGTCAGAATACGTCACCAAGGTTAAATTATCTCGCTGTGCTTGGGTGACATTAATAAACTTAACCGCCAATTCCATTTGATGATCATTGACCAACTTTGCCACCACAATCTGAGCCTCCATAATCACCCTTGCCCCATAATCACCCACCAATTCAACTTCAATTTCATCGGGTAAATTGGGTTGACCTTCAACTTCTAAAATCATTCGAGTTCCGGTTTCCGAAACATCCAGAGTCATGCCACTCCAACTTTTGTCATAGCTATAAACTGTTGCCCCCAGCCGTCGCCGTAAGCGGTGGGCGGTGCGTTCTTGGGGTTGTTCAAAGGCAACCAGTAAGGCTGCCATTAACAGAATCATGTTAAAGATACACCACAAGGCGTTAACCAAAACCGCTTCTGTATCCTCTGGACGCAGGATCAACCAAAAAGGAACTGACGCTAACGCCAGCACCACAAAAGCTGTTATACCTAAAAGACCCCGTACAGACTGCCAATCAAAGTTTGATAAGCTAAATTCCCGTTTAACCAGGGTCATGTCTTTATCGGTGACGTTAAAAGAACCCAGATTGGGATTAATTAACGCCATCGTTGTCACATACCCCGCCTGGAATGCCATGACAAATTCAAAAATTTCATTCCAGAAGGAAAAGCGCACATGCTTATACGTAATGTAGTTGGCATTGAGAGACAGGAGGATATGGGGAAGTGCATACGCCAAAGTTTCCAATCCCAAACCCTGAATCGGGTTGATTCTAAACAATAAGAACAGAGTCGGCGCGAGGGCATAGATGAGTCGGGGATAGCCGTAGAAGAAGTGAGACGTGGCACTGAAGTAACAAATTCGCTGCGGAATTGTCAAATTTAGCTTACGGTTGAATACTGGATTTTCAATCCGCAAAATCTGCGCCATACCCCGCGCCCACCGGACTTGCTGACCCACATACGAGGAAAAGTTCTCTGGGGCGAGACCCGCAATCATGATTTTGTCGTAATAAATTGACCTGTATCCCAGAGAATGGAGTCGGAATGCCGTGTGACAATCTTCAGTCACTGTTTCTGTGGCAATCCCACCAACTTGAAGCGCATATTCTTTACGAATTACCGCTGCTGAACCACAGAAAAAAGCCGCATTCCAAAAGTCATTTCCTTTTTGCAGTACTTTATAAAATAGTTCATTACCCACCGGAATTCTGCCATCTGTACGCAAATTTCGCTCAAACGGATCGGGGTTAAAAAACCAGTGAGGTGTTTGCACAAATGCCACATTTTGATCAAAAAAGAAGCCAGCCGTATCTTTGAGAAAATCTCGCAGCGGAATATGGTCACAGTCCAGAATCATCACCAAATCCCCTTTGGTGCGGCGAAACGCGGTATTAATATTCCCCGCCTTGGCATGTTCGTTACTATCCCGCGTCATCATGATGCAGCCGACTTCCTCGCACATTTTCCGCAATCTTTCGCGACGGGCTTTATATTTTTCAGCTCGACCATCATCTAAAACATACACCTTTTTCTTGTCCTCTGGATAGTCGATTGCCATGGCTCCTATTGCTGTTTTGCGGACAATTTCCACGTCTTCGTTGTAGGTGGGAATATAGATATCCACCTTGGGCCACTGGTCTTGCGGATATGCCGACAAATCGACAGGTTCCCGGTCTTGAATATGTAGGGTTTGAACATACGCCAGAACGAGCGTCAGGATGGCATACAGTTCAGCGATCAACAGCAGTACACAAAATAAGCCATTGATAAAGGTATCAAAATTGAGCGTGTAGTTGAGGCGATAGTAGAGATAGCGGGCAGTGGTTACTAAACTCAACCAGACTAAAAATAAGTGGTAGTACTCACTAATTTGTTTATCGAAAACTCGGTTTTCCGCCCGCACAACCACTTGACCGATCGCCAAAAGCAAAAAGGCGACAACCCCCTGTTGCCAAACCTTGAGCGGGGTAATGACTAGGGGAATCGAGATCACCAGTAGAAACAGAACCAGCCATTTCAAATGGCTTAAACCAATGGGTTCTAGTGAGCGATCAAAAAACCGAGGCAGAAGATCAACTAGCCAGTCAGTGGCGAAGGGGCGTTGAGGACGAAATCGCTGGAATTTAGACGAAGACGAAGACATATTCAACGGTAAGGGTTAGTGAACAAGAAGGCAGAAGGCAGGGGGAGCAGGGGGAGCATGTAGAGACGTAGCATGCTACGTCTGGGAGCAGGGGGAGCAGAGGGAGAATGACAAAAGACTAATGACTCTTTTGATCACTAAGCCGCTTGAGATAGAACTGAGAAATCCCATACAGCAAAAGCGCGATCGCGAAAATGCCAGCCGGTAAGAAAAACCAGTTGTCTTGAATAAAGCGTGACACCTTGCTCAACACTCCCGTATTTTCAATCCGACTGGTTGAGGGCGCACGTTCTAAGAATTCCAATCTGTAGGCATCCGGGTCATAGCTAGCCGCATCTTGCTGATTGCTGCTGATCAGTACCGTGTCTTCCTGGAGTTGGAAGAACCAGGGATCTTTGCTAATCACCTGCCGCACTCGTTCTAACCCATTCGCCGTCTGTGCGGTTAGCGCCAATAGCACCCGTTCCTTGTTCTCTGGCGACATGATTTCCTTAATCATGCCTTCGTTATCCGGTAAGGCTTGAATGCTGCCTTGATTCCACTGGCGAGAAAAAGCATCCCGCAAGCGGAAACCACTACCATCAAACACCTCTGGAAAGGGAAATTGCTCTCTGGTACCAATTCCCACCAAATGGTGTCCCTCGCGGACTTCAGCAGGCAACGTTGTCGTTGTATAGGCATCCAGATTGACCGAATCAGCCTTACTCAGTCGTCCCAGACGTTCGCTAACCGTTAACAGCGTCAGCAAATCCGTATTACTCGGAGAATCCGGCACCACAATCGCGGTTCTGGACAAATCCTGGGGTGCAGCAAAGGGATAACCTTCCTGGAACAGTCCTAAATCGGGGAGTTGTACCGATTGTTGGCGGTTCAGGTTGAAGCTAGTGTCTGCATGGAGGGTTCCCGTCAATTGTTGGTCAGTGACTTTACCACATACACCCGGTTCTCTGGGATTGAGTCGGAATGCTACTTCCAGTTGGGAATCGGGCTGGATTAAATGAGGGGGCAAATCCACTTTTAATCGTTTTCGGCTAGCGCCGTCTTCTGAGGTCAATCGCGCCCCACCGATAAACGTTCCATCCAGTAGGACTTCTACCGCCGAGGTACGGGGATTGATTTGTGGACTATAGCTATAACGCAGGGTCATAGAACTCCCCCGCGTAAATTGATCATCCGGCAAAGCGTGAAAATCAATTACAATCGGGGGTGCCGCTGACCCACGTACCGTGATGTCTTGGAACGGATCACCGTTTTCTTTGGTTTGAATTTCGCTGAGCGTAAAGGAATTTTTTTCCGGTAAATAACCGGGCCAATTCCGGAGTGATGGTGTGTCTACATCTTTGAGGCTATCCACTAATACAGCTTGACCTGTGCCAAATTTACGGCTCTCAGGCTGGACTAAAAACTGGGCAGCTTTGGCAACACCGTCAGCCCCATTTCCGGTCACCACTAAAACGGGAACCGCCCCATCTAAGGTGGTGGTCATCATTAAGATACCCACGTCACTGGGTAAAGCGACTTGGTTTCCATCTAAAATTTGGTTGCCACTGATACTAAAGGGCAAATCCAAATCCTCTAAGCCAGCTTGTTCAGCGGGTGTGCCAATGACGACTAACCGTTGACCCCACTCGACATCCTCTAAATCGTTGATGATTTCCGTATCAATGGGGCGGAATTCTGCCATTCTGCCTAATCCCGCTTGAAAGCGAGGGGCGGCGGTTAACCAGGTGTCGTTAACCTTGGGCAGGAGATAAGCAATGCGATTAGTATCTAAACTGAGGTCGTCAAAGAAAGGATAGGGATAGCGGCTAAAGTTGAGCGGAATCGGTTGGGGCTGATATTCAAACTGCAACTCGGAATCCGGTAGTACTTCTGTCCAAAGCGTGGGGTCCCCCGGATCACTACATTCTTCGTCATTACTTTGTCGGGCGACAATCGTCAGTTCGTTATAGTCCTGAATCAGTCGGGAGGGTACGTTGAAGAGGACGCTGCCAACTTCCGATTGTTGGCGGTTGAGGGGGACTGAACCCACACTCGTGCCATTCACTCGGACTGTGAGATTGGACTCCTTGGCAATCAGGGCGGGTGAATGCTGGAACCGAATTAGGGCTTTAGCCCCTTGGATTTTCCAGCCCCGGGGACGGGTAAAGCCGAGTCGAGCTTCAGAATACACACCTCGGAAGCGGAAGCGGTTCCCGACGATGGGAGAGCGATTGAATTGCAGGACGTACTCGCCTGTGGGTAGGGGTTCAGCCTCTGCCGTTTCTTCCTCGCCAGCAGGTGAGGAGGGTGCAGGAGAACGACGTGCGGGTGCAGGTTCTTCGGGTTCGGTTGGTGGCGGCGCAGAACGAGTGGGCTGGCTCTGCGGCGGCGGTTGACTAGGTGCAGGTGTGGTTCGCTTGCGCGTTGGTGATGTGGATTTTTTCGGAGGAGCCGCCGGAGCGGGTTTGTAAACAGGTTCTTTCTGGGGCGTGGTGGGTAGGGTATATTCACGAATTAACTGATCTTCCTGCTCTTGCAGGCTACTGTCGCTTTGAGCGACGGCAAAGTTGGTCGTGATCACTAGCCCGACGACTAAAACGCTACACAGAAGCAACAATCCGAGTCGCGTTCCTGTAGATACACGGGTGGAGCGCTGACGTCCGCGATGGGTGGAAGGATTTGGAGATTGGGAGTGACGAAACAGGCGTTTCATAGGAGAATTCTTACGGTTGATGGAAATGCCCAGTTAGTATTGCTTGGAGACTGAATTATGCGATTCCAGATATCTGAAATTCGGGGATGTTTAAACGAGGCAATTTACAGTGTTGGGTTGGGCGATTGCTTGACCCAACTGATTGGTGCCAAACGGACAGGCTCCCCTAAACGATGGCAAGGGACATCATTTATCAACGGAACCCGCCCGAATTAGGACGGTTTGTAGATAGCATTCCCGCTTCAGTCCAACGAGTAACAGGTTGACTGAACCCGGTCATTTGTAGAAACGGTGGTGACATTTTTATAGTCCTCTGAATCGGTATTCGACTCGATGCCACCCTGATATAAGATGCGATTATTCGGGGTTACGAATAAATTCTTAACGGTTTCAAGCCTTGACAGACGTTATCGACCTCTGTATCATTCCCTTATTGCGTTTCTGGAAAACTGCTGCTGGGGTTGAAAAAATTGCGAATTCTTTACCAGGTCAGGTGATACTAGGGCGATCCAGGCTAAGTTTTGGGTATAGTAGGCAGATTCATCATCCCAAATTCCCTGATTGTATTGCGGTAGAAGTTTACGCTCCAATAGTTGTTCAGCTATAGCCGGATTGATTAAGCGCATAGCTGGGTAGAGCATGGCATATTGGGAGGTGGCATCGTATTTGACTAAAGATTCTCCATCTAGGTTAATTCGAGCAGGCAAGCGAGAGGACGATTGCCATTGATCTTCAAGGTATTGGGTTGCTGTTTCCAGATAATTTAACGCCTCCGTCGATTGAAACCATTCGGCATCCCAAGCGATTCGCCACCAGACGCGATACGCATCAAAGCTATAGACGCTTTTCAGTTTGCTTTGTGGGGGTATGGACTGAAATTGATTGGTCTGTAAATCCAAAGCAATCCAGTCACTTGGTAACCCAACCGCCGAAACTTCAGAGGAGTTTTCCAAGACGTAGTAGCTACTGTCTATCAAACTCAGCCAGTCTCGTTCGGGATCAACTTGAGCAAACAGGCGAAACGCATAAGGGGCGAGATAGGAGGGATTCAGATAAATCGTCGATGGCGACGGGACAAAGGCTTGCTTAGGTCCAGGAAGGAGATAACGTTTGCCATCGGGTCCAGCGATGGTGGAGTAGTCCCACAAATCGCGCAGCTTGATTCGCGCTAACTCTAAATATTCCGGGCGATTCCAGCGGCGGTATGCCCAAATTAATGCGGTAATCGCATCAATATCAGCATCGCTGGCAAAATTTCGATCAATGGCACCCCAATTTCCCTCGTCATCTTGACCCCACAGCCAAACCCAAAGATTGTCTTCAGGTTCGCCTGTTTCTGTGAGTCGATGCAGGTTATCTTCTGCCCACTCTAAGGTGAGGGCAAATGTGGTTGGGTCATTAATCAATACAGCCCTGAGCATAGCGTAGGCTTGTCCTTCTGAGGTGGAGCGATCGCTCGCTTCGTAGTCGATTACTCGTCCATCCTCTTGAATGAATTGTTGTCTGTAGATGACCCAGCTTTGTTCGAGTATATCCTGGATAGGCGGGGATGGGGATAAAATTGGAAAATCAGCCACGGGGGAAGCCGTTACTGGGGGTTGGGAAGGGGATACAGACGCTTCCGGCGGTTCAGGTTCGGAGAATTTTACGGACACACAACTGGTGAGATTCAACAGCAGTAACATAGCGCTTATAGTCATGCTTGTAGTCAGCGCTTTAGCGCTTCTGGCACTAAAGTGCCTACTACGAACCCAGTGATTTGTCCTTTGTCCTTTGTCATTCGTCATTTGTCATTTGTCATTCGTCATTTGTCATTTGTCATTTGTCATTTAGACAGGGCGGGTTTAGTGGATGGGCAAAAAACGATAGTAGTGAAACCCGCCCCTACAATTTCCCCATCTCCCCCTACAGACGCCCACACTAAAACCGTTCCCATGGGGGTTGAAATCCTCGTCGTTGTAAAAAGTCTTCCTGAATTTGTTGCATTTGATTCGATAATTCTGGATCTAACGTTCCTCCTTGTTGAAGTTGTTCGACTTGCATCGCTTCCAAATCCGCTAAAGCCTCAAGCTGATAGTCTTGAACTCGTTTCAGTCCAACCATCGCTTGACGAATTCCTTGATCATTCGGATCAAGGGCTAAGGCTTGGGAATAAAGATTTCTGGCTTCATCCAATCGTCGTTGTTGAAATCGAACGCCAGCTAGGGCGGATAATGCCTCTTGATTAGCTGGTTGTGCGGATAAAATTAACTGATAGGCTTGTTCAGCGAGTTCTAAATCATCGATCGCCTGACCAATTTGTCCTTGTAAGAAGTAATTGCGGATGTTGGTGGGATCACGGGCGACTAATTGCGCGACTCTAACTCTGGCTTGTTCGGGACTGCGTTGGGCGATAAGCTGAATTGAGCGAATTTGTACAGGCAAATTCGTGGGATCAAGCTGAAGCAGTCTGTTATAAAGTGCCTCCCGTTGGGGAGATGGCGGTAATGATCCCGCCAACGTAAATAGTTCTGGCGGCGCACTGGTGGCGGGTTGAGTCTGTAGCCAGTAATTGAGAACCGCTTGGGCTTGAGATTCCGAAATCAGATCCGCTTGGTAGGCTAGGTTAGCACGCGCGAGTTGCAGTGTTGTGTCCTGAGGATTACGGGCGATTAACTGGTCAAATACGGCGAGGGCTTCCGTGGGACGATTTTGTTGTAGCCGCACATTAGCCAGCCCTCGTATCGCCGCGTTGAGAATATCCCGTTCGGCTCGATTACTGGCAATTAAAGCCTGATAACGCTGGGCGCTGGCTTCTAAGTTTCCTTCCCGACGCTCAATTTCCGCCGCTAACAACTGGGGCGCTAAGTCTTCCGCCCCGGCGGGGGTTGCTGCATAAGCGGCTAACGCCTGTCTAGCCCCAGCTAGATTATTATTTTCCAGCAAAATCTGGGCGATGCGGAAATTTAAGAAGGGAACATTGACACCGGATTGGAGGAGACTGGTGTAAATGGGTAATAATTCCGGTCCTGGGGGTTCAATCCCGGCTAAGGCTTGGGCGATGAGTTGGCGTTCATTGGGATCAGCGGGGAGGGGTTGCAGGGCGCTCAATAGACGGGCTTTGAGTTCGGCTTCGGAAATTAAACCGAGTTCCCGTTCCAAGGCGACTTGTTTGACTAAGAGAGTGCGGTCATTGGGTTGTAAGCTTAAGAGTTGGCGATAGAGATTCAGCGCGGTTTGCTGTTGGTTGGGTAACCCACTAAAAACATCAGCAATTTCCCGCAAGAGTTTGGGTTCGGGATTGGGGGTTTGATCCAGCGCCTGACGATACAAATTCGCGACTTGTTGGGTTAGGGCTTGGTTACCCGTTTGATTGCGAATTTCATTCAAGGCTCGTGCTAAGGGTAAAGTCGCATTGGGATTCCCTTGTAGGGGGGTTAAGACATTTAACGCTTCAGTGGGCTGTTGATTGGCGAGATAGGCTTGGGATAAAGCCGTTCGGGTGAAGATGGCTAATTGTGGATCAGAGAGGAGTTGGGGCGATCGCAGTTGTCCTTCCAGAATCTGGACAGCCGCCGCCGGATTCCCGGTTTCTTGTAAGGCGCTGGCGTAAGCGAGGGCGGGATACCCGGTAATTTGTCCTCCTGTCGCCAGGTAACGGTTAAACAGTTCCAATCCCCGTTCCGGGTTACCGCTATTGGTAAAGGTTTCCGCCGCCCCCAGCAGAATATTGGGCGGGGGATTTCCTTGTAGGACAATTTGATAATCCGCCAAAGCTTCAGCAAACCGTTGCTGAAAACCGTAGAGTTGGGCTCGCAAACCACGGGCTTCGATATCGTTAGGATTGAGATTCAGCAATGTAGTTAGTGCTTCAATCCCCTGAACCTGCCATTCTGGTCGATAGGTTCCGAATAGACCCACCGATTTTAAGGCTAATTCATTGGTGGGGTCTTGCGCCAATACCCGTTGATAAGCATTCCAGGCTTGCTGAAGATTCCCCTGTCGTCGATGAGCGATCGCTAACCCTAACTTGGCATCCACCGAATCCGGATAACGCCGTACTGCTGCCTCAAATGCCGCGATCGCGTCTTGGACTCGTCCTTGACTCAGCAGTGAAAAGGCTTCGCGAACGGCTGTCGGTACGGTTTGGGCATGAACAGCCGGGATGGTATACACCATCGGTGCGCTAATGGCTAATCCAGCTAGTCCTAATCCAATGAGTTTAGTCATTTGTCATTCGTCATTTGTCATTCGTCATTTGTCATTTGTCATTCGTCATTCGTCATTTGTCCTTTCCTTCCCCATCTTCCCCATCTCCCTCATCTTCCTCATCTTCCTCATCTCCCCCAGCTTCCCCAGCTCTCTTCACTCTCTGGGAATCACATCAAATTCTGTTTTTAAGCGCACACCGACATCGGTTTCGGAGAAGTTATTCCGTTGCTGGATGGTAAATCCTAGACGAAGATTGGGTAAGAATCGGAAATCATAGAATAGTTCTAAAACGTCGGGATCTTCTTCTCCTTGGTTATTTGATAATTCCTGACCATAGCCTAATCCTAGGCGATCATTTTGGGTAAATACATCCAAAAAGCTCACGCCAAAACTATAGGTCGTCGCCGCTTCGTCAATCTCTCGGTTGATATACCGACCATAGCGACCAAATATCCCCATATTCCAATCGGGGATAAAGTATTCAGCGTTGAGACCATAAGCCTCTTCCCGATCATCGTCTTCTAATCCAAAATTATTGTCCCCGCGTGCGATAGAGAAAATTTCGTTAAATCCTGTCTCTGAACCCGCGTCGCGATCGGTGGCATAGGTGCCGCGAATAATGCCATTGCCATAACGTAAACCCACTTCTCCGGCAAATCCATCTAAGGCAAAATCACCAATACTTCCCGATGATGAAAAGGCAACGGCTTTAGCTTCAATATTGTCCGTCAATGTCCAATTCACTAAAAAGCCAGGACGGGAGGAAATTCCTGTGGCACTTAAGGCTGGATTGGTCTGAAAAACGGGATTAAAGAAATGGGTGACGCCATCTTTAGCAAAGCTATTGCGATCAAAGTAAGAGGTTAAATCCAATTGACCGATAACAAAGCGTAAATTGGGTAAGTCCGTAAACGGAGCGGTAGCAAAATACAGTTCGTTAATATTTAATCCTTGGTTGGGAGAATCTGCTAAGCCACTATCTTCGCTGGTTAAATCTAATGTGGCAGCAAATAGCGCCTTGGGAGTTAGAGGATAGACGCCAGCCAACCGCGCCCTCGCCACAGAGGAGTCACCCTGCACCACATAAGTTCCTTGGAACTGTAAGGTGGGATCTCGTAATGCTGTACTGCGTAGCAGGGAAGAGGAGGGTTGATTGGGCTGGGTTGGGTCAAACTCCTGAGCCGGAGTCGCCACTGGAGGGGGCAGGTTTGGGTTAGGAGTACCGGGTACAACGCCGGGATTGGGTGACACGAAAGGAGACTGTGCCACTGAATTCGTCCCATTCAATGGATTGACATTGGGATTAACCCGTGGAGGTAATGCAGCTTGTGTTTGCGGCTGGGCGTAAACCTGTCCTACACCTGGGTTATAGCCGTTAAAACCTTGGGAATTTGGGTTAACGGGAGCGGGTAAAGGAGCTTGATTTTGCGGTAAATAGGAAAACTGTCCCGTCGCCGGATTATAACCGTTGAAACTTTGGGAATTTGGGTTAACAGATGCAGGTAAAGGGGCTTGATTTTGCGGTAAGGAATAAAATTGTCCCGCCCCTGAGTTATAGCCGTTGAACCCTTGGGAATTTGGGTTAACGGGTGCGGGTAAGGGAGCTTGATTTTGTGGTAGATAGGAAAACTGTCCTACACCTGGATTATAGCCATTAAAATTTTGCGGATTTTGGTTAATCGGTACGGGTTGGACGGCTTGATTTTGAGGTAAGGAATAAAACTGTCCTGCACCGGGGTTATAGGGATTAAACCCAACGGGAGTCTGAGTGGGTGGCATTGACCCAACTTGGGGCATTTGAGGAATGAAAGCAACCTGCCCCCCGCCAAGGTTATAAGGATTTGCCCCCATGGGAACTCCCATGGGTTGTACTGGCACAAGGATAAAGGTTTGAGGCAGATAAGGAACTTGTCCCCCGGCTGGGTTGTAGGGATTACCCCCTACAGGCATTCCCATGGTTTGGACGGGAACCAAGATGACAGGTTGAGGCAGATAAGGAACTTGTCCCCCGGCTGGGTTGTAGGGATTTGCTCCCCCAGGAAAGCCCTGAGTTGACACCGGAATAAAGTTAGGAGTTGGGGCAATATAAGAAGGTTGTCCTCCCGCTTGGTTGTAGGGATTGATACCTGCTGTCCCAGCACCGGGCATAGGGATAAGATTAGGCGTTTGGGTTCCATAAAGGGACTGTCCTCCAGGTTGGTTATAAGGATTGTTACCCATAGCCGCCCCAGTACCGGGCATAGGAATAACCGTAGGCGTTTGGGTTCCATAAAGGGACTGTCCCCAGGTTTGGGTATAGGAGTTGGGACTCATCGCCGCCCCAGTACCGGGCGTGGGGATGGTGTTGGGCGTTTGAGTAAAGGAAGAGGGCTGTCCCCAAGTTTGGCTGTAGGGATTCACGCCCTGGGGTTGCACATTCGGTGAAATGAGAGTGGGAAAGGCAGGAAGCTGTCCTGAGTTAGATCCCGTAGAACCCAGAGGAATAGAGTTTGTCGGTACAGGGAGGGGAGATGAATTTTGTAACAGAGTTGGAAGCTGCGCCACCTTTACGTCGAAGGTATCCCTAAACCGGACTGAGGTTTCAATGGCGAGGGGTTGGTTACAGGTGGTTGAATCGTGACAATTCTGATCAGAGGACAATTCAGGAGTAAGAGGTTGTTCCTGAATCGTCAAGGGTTGGTGAGCCGAGTTTAAAGCGAGTTCTGATAAACCCGACTGAGTTGATAGACTGGCTTGAATTGGGGGATTGGGGATGGGGGAAGCAATACGGTTGGAATACGCTCTAGTTTCTACGTCTTCTGTTCTCCCTGTTCCCCGATCTTTTGCCCTATCGATGGGGGCGGGACTATTGTGGTTATTTTGTCGTTCCTCGTGTCTGGCTGGAACGGTTTGGTCAAGCGTTTCATAAGTTTTCGGCGCTATAGCATTGGGTTCAACGTCTACGACTGAAGGGTTAGGATTCAGGCTTGTCGATAGAGCCGTATCTCGTCTTGAGACATACTCCACTCTTTGGGCAGAAACGGACGCTGGATCTGGATGTTGGTTTAGCTCAGAACCCGCTGTATGCAAGCCATCGGCTTGATTCAGAGATAATTGGAAATCACCAGACGGTTTTTCTGCTCCAATATCTTGCCGATTGGCGACTTCTGAGTCAGGTAGAGTCGCCTGAGCGGGTTTAATTTCAAGTAATCCTAGCGTCCAGAAAACGATAAGTGATCCAATACTAAGCAGATTAATCCATAGCAGCGGCTTAAGCAAGCCGAATCGTTGAGAATCAGGGACTATTAAGTTCATTACCGGAGTTCGTTTGACCGATTGATGTTTGCCCTGCACCCTGTCGCCACTTTAGCAAAGGAATTAGTCCTTGGCGATTCATATAACCTTGGTTGAATGAAGGTTGAATCTTGTCTTATAGATAATGGAGGATAGCCAGTGACGCTTTTTGGTTATAAACATCCACCTGCTTTAGCTAAAACCACTCGGTTACGTCTGAATTCCAGAAAATTGATAGGTCAATTCCCACCCTATTTTTTAGGGTACTCTTGGCGCAACCGTTCACCGACGAACTAATCCTCACCCGGAAATTTTGCCGAGTCAATGATAGTTGACTAAACAATTCAAGGGAGTTAATTCGAGAAACGTTTAGCTGTAAATAGAACGGTTTGGGCAAAGCCTGAATCCGTCCCCTAGTAATTTTACTCAAAGGTACAAGGCATTGAGCGCCCGAAGCCTTGAGTGACTATTCCTGCGCTCGTTGCCGAAACAGCGATCGCGTTCTCATCAACCTCCTTTGATCAGATCAAAGGTTCAATCAGCTAACGGTGTTGGCTGGTGCAACACTATAACAGATGCAGATACTTTGACTTTACCGAATGGGTACTTATTTCGTAGACCGTATTTTCACGGATTTTTCGCTTGAAGAGCGAAAATTGCACCCCTGACTCATTTCTAGCTAATCTGGCGATAGGTTCCCTCGGCTGTCGTTTTTCATTCAGCGTGGGATGAATCACCAGTCCCTATCTAGTTTAATGCGTCCGTTAAGAGAGCCTCCATAACCTTTGGGGAATTGGAGTGGCAAGTGAGCATTCCTCTACAACTACGCCTTAACTTCTCAGTTTTAACATATTGAAAGAATTTGCCAAGGGGAATCAGGGGATAAGGCTTTAGCCTGGGTGTAAGTATCTGAACTTACACTCTCGTTGTCGATACTGCCATGTCTTTTGTCCGAGAGCTGAAAACGTCCGAAGACCTGTGGGATGATATTAGCTATGTTGGGCGCACGTCATTGAATCGTTTTAGATTAGAGGTAAGGATGTAATGATTCAAGAGGTCTGATTGTGGTCTTTGCTCAAACCAGTTCCCCAAATGTAGGAACAACTCGCCTCACGCTAGACGAGTATCGGGCGATGGAAGAAACCCACCCGGAACGTCATGAATACCGCAACGGAGAGATTCTTACAATGTCGGGAGGTTCTGAAGCCCATAGTGCGATCGCTAGCAACTTATTAATTTACTTGGGGTTTTTGCTCAGAGATACCGATTTTCGTTTGTATAACAGCGACTTGCGAGTTTGGATTCCTGAATATCAGTGTGGGACTTATACTGATTTGATGGTGGTTAATGGCTTCCCAGAATTCAATGGTGAGCGCAATGATGAAATTCTCAATCCTTTCCTGATTGTCGAAGTTCTATCGCCTTCTACGGAAGCCTATGATCGAGGTGAAAAGTTCAGAAAATATCGTTCTCTTGCTAGTTTTTGTGAATATCTGCTGGTGAGCCAAGCTGAACCCTACATTGAGCAGTATCATAATCTTGAGCCTAGCAGTAATGATCGCTGGCTGTGGCAAGTGTACTCTAACCTTGAGCAGGTGATCGTCCTGCACAGTTTAAACATAGAAGTTTCCCTGTCTGAAATCTATCGTCGCATTAATTTTTAAGGGTTATTTCGGCGGACATGATATCAAACTCTTACACTTACAAATGTCCACCTACTTAGGGGCTGCTGAATAAGTTTTGTGGTGGGGTAGAGAGCAGGGGAAGCTGGGGAAGCTGAGGGAGCTGGGGGAGCAAGGGTACATTTTCCCGGAGCAAGGTGATGCCATACTTATGATGGATGCTACCCAATTTCCTTGCACTTTATACACTGTTATTATAAAATCCCCATTTAGTAAACTTTCACCATTGATGATGGCAGGATTTTCATCTCCCTGAACTGTAGATGTAATAACAGCGGATAAAGTGCAAGGAAATGGGGTAGCATCCTTCATAAGTATGGCATCACCTTGCTCAGGGAAAATGTACCCTTGCTCCCCCAGCTCCCTCAGCTTCC